>DATLZF010000351.1:0-6584 GCA_035574135.1 Candidatus Methylomirabilota bacterium | reverse complement strand
GGCCGTCACGGCGCTGCACGCGCGGGCGGTGGGCGACGTGGTGAATCTCGAAGCGGACATTCTTGGCAAGTACGTCGAGCAGTTTGTGGGGCGGCGGCGCCGGTGAGGCCCTTTCAAACGGCTCGTTCAAAGGGGCTCGATCTCCCGAACGCGGAAGCTGGGGATGATGCCGGGCTTGCCGTGAACGTCCTTGTAACGAAACGCGCCCGATTCGGCGTCGAGCTTGGGCTTGCCCCGCGTGGTGATGACGTTGCCGTTGGTCAGGGTCATTTTGTAGCGATGGGAGCAGCCGGCTCCGAGGAGGATGGCCAACAGGGTGAGGAGAGCGACGAAGCGTGGGGCGGACCAGTTCATGGGACATTCATGCCCGATTGCGGTGTCCGGTTCAACGCCGTCTTGGGGGCATGTCGCGAGCGCGACCACCACCAGGTGCCACGGTCGCGCCGACGAATGCCGCGGCCAACCGGCGGATTCCGACAAGCCGGGTTTTGAGCCAGGGCGGTAAGAGTGGGCTCGGTGGTGCATCCGTTCGCGGGCCGGGCCACGTCGGAAGGGGTGCCGGCTTCGAGTTGCGTGGCCTGGCGAAGTTGGGCAAAAGGAGGGGGATCGTCCGCCGTGAAAGTCGTCGTGCCAATCGTCGTGCTCGGCTGGCTGCTGGGAACGTTCGTTCCGGCAGCGGCGCAAGAGGTCGAGGTCGATCCCGACGAGGTTGTCGCGGGCGTCGAGCAATGGATGAACGAGAATCTCGACGAGGCCGCGCTGGAGGCGCTCGGGGTGGATACGGGACGGGTGCGGCAGTTCCTGGCCGACGTGCGGCAGCGGTTCCAGGGCGTCCATGTCTATGACCTGGCGGCGGTGCGGGAGGTGGCTGAGCAGATTCGGCCAGTGCTGGAGAGTTACGAGGAGACCCAGCCGTTGGCGGCGTGGCTGAGGGCGCATCTGGACTACTTCGACGTGTCGCGAGAGTTGCGGGATCGGGTGGCGGTCACGGCTACCAACAAGATGCGCCTGCCGCCGCCGTCACCCGAGTTGCAGCGTTCGGTGTGGGTCAAGGTGGTCGAATCTCGTCCCGTGCCGCCTGCGGCCGCCAGCCACTTGGACCGGTTGAAGCGAATCTTCGTCGAAGAGAAGGTGCCCGCCGAGTTGGTGTGGCTGGCGGAGGTGGAATCCTCCTTCGATCCCCGGGCCCGGAGTCCCGCGGGGGCGGCGGGGTTGTTCCAACTCATGCCGGCGACGGCGCGGAGTCTTGATCTCTCTGTCGGTTTTTGGCGGGACGAACGGCTGCAGCCGGAGAAGAATGGCCGGGCGGCGGCGCGTTACCTGCGCGAGCTGTACCGCCGGTTTGGCGATTGGCGGCTGGCGCTGGCCGCCTACAATTGTGGCCCGACCCGCGTGGCGGACTTGCTAAGGAAACACCGGGCCGGGACCTATGATGGCATCAGCGCGCATCTCCCGGCCGAGACGCAACTCTACGTGCCCAAAGTGGAGGCCATCCTCCGCCGGCGTGAAGGCGTGCGCCTTGACCGGCTCCGGCTTCCGGCCGGGTGAAAGAGCCTTGAGACGACGATGGAACGCATTTTCATCGCCGCGGGGCGAGCCGCTACCTAGGCTGCGGCCGGTTCGGCAGCATGGCGACGCAACGAACGAATCCGACAGACGGGATGGTTTCCGGCGAGGGCTGGCTGAGTTTCCTCGCGGCGAGCTGGTCGCGAACGTGGTGTTTTTCGCTCACCCTGCTGGCCACAGCGCTGCCGGCGGCGGATTTGGCATGGATCGATCTTCCCGAGGGGCGCAAGGTGCGACTTCAACTCGCCGCTGCGGGCAAGACGGGTTTCACGCAGTTGGGTGGGGAGCGCACGGGCATCCGCTTCACCAACGACATCGACGACCGGCTCATCCTGGAGAACAACAACTTCATGGAAGGCTCGGGTGTGGCGCTCGGAGATTACGACGGCGACGGCTGGTGCGACATCTATTTCTGCGCCATTGACGGCACGAACGCGCTGTATCGAAACCTCGGCGACTGGAAGTTCGAGGATGTGACGGCGCGGGCCGGGGTCGGCGCCGGCGGATGGCATTCGACCGGAGCCGTGTTTGCCGATACCGATGGCGACGGCGATCTGGACCTGTGGGTGAACACGCTCGGCCTGGGCACGCATTGCTTCGAGAATGTGGGCGGCGGGCGGTTCCGGGAGGTGACAGCCGAGGTTGGCGTGCGTTCCAACACGGGAAGCATGAGTTTTGCGCTCGGGGACGTGGACGGCGATGGCGACGTGGATGTCTATGTGTCGAACTACGGGGCGCTGGCCATCCTGCGCGCCGGGGGCAAGGCCGACCTGAAGCAGGTGAACGGCCGCTGGGAAGTGACCGGACCGTACGCGAACCGGTTGCGTTACGTGGACGGCCGCCTGGAGGAAGTGGGCGAACCGGATGTGCTTTACCGGAATGACGGGCGCGGACGTTTCGCGCCGGTGCCGTGGAATTCCGAGTGGTTCCGCGACTACGATGGCAAACCCATGCCCGCACCGTGGGACTTTGGACTGGGCGTGCAGATCCGCGATATCAACGACGACGGATTCCCCGACATTTACGTCTGCAACGATTTCCAGACCGTCGATCGGGTATGGCTCAACGACGGCACCGGGCGTTTCCGCCTGCTGCCCCGTCTGGCGATGCGCAACCAGCCGTTTGCCTCGATGGGGGTGGATTTTGCGGACATCGACCGGGACGGAAACCTGGATTTCTTCGTCGTGGAGATGCTGGCGCGCGATCCGGCCCGCCGGACGCGCCAGATTGGGGGAATGCAGCCGCAGTATCCGATTCCGGGACGCTTCGAGAACCGGCCCGAAGTGATGCGCAACACCCTGTTCTGGAATCGCGGGAACGGCACTTACGCCGAGATCGCCCATTTCAGCGGCGTGGCCGCCACCGACTGGTCCTGGCAACCCGTGTTCCTCGATGTGGACCTGGACGGCTTCGAGGACTTGCTCGTGGTCAACGGCAACGCTTTCGACACGCAGGACCGCGACGCCCTGGCCCGGGTGCGGGCACTGGGCCGGCAGACGCCGGAACAGACGCGGACCAATCTTCTCCTCTACCCGCGGTTCATCACGCCGAACGTGGCATTTCGCAACCGCGGCGATTTGACCTTCGAGGAACTCGGCCGAACATGGGGTTTCGACTCAACGCAGATTTCGCATGGCATCGCGCTGGCGGACTTTGATCGCGACGGCGACCTCGACATCGTGGTCAATTGTCTCTACGCGCCGCCGCTGGTATACCGCAACGAGACGGTGGCACCGCGCGTGGCGGTGAGGCTGCGCGGGCGCTCGCCCAATACGCAGGGGCTCGGGGCCAAGATTCGACTGCTCGGGGGGCCGGTGCCCGTTCAAGCCCAGGAGATCGTCGGCGGAGGGCGGTATCTTTCGGGCGACGATCCGGTGCGCACGTTCGCCGCAGGCTCGGGATCGAACTCCTTGCGCCTCGAGATCACCTGGCGCAGCGGGGCCAGGACCACACTGACCAACGTGGAGGCCAACTGCATTTACGAGGTGCACGAGGAGCGGGCGGCGCGCTCCGCGCCGGCCGCGGCGCCGCCGGAGTCCGTGGCGGAGACCGCCCGGACTTGGTTCACGGACGTGTCCCACACACTGGGCCATGTGCATCACGAGGAGATCTTCGACGATTATGCGCGCCAGCCGTTGTTGATGAAGCAACTCAGTTCACTCGGTCCCGGTGTGGCCTGGTTCGATCTCGACGGCGATGGGCACGAGGATTTGATTCTCGGCGCCGGCCGGGGTGGGCAGGTGGCGGCGTATCGCGGGGACGGCCGGGGCGGTTTCATCAGTGTGGTACCCACCAATGCGCCGGGGGTACCGGATGATCTGACCGGGTTTGCGGCGTGGGCGCTGCCCGATGGCCGGCCGGCCCTCCTCACGGGCATTTCCACCTACGAAAATGCTGCCGTTAAGGCGGCGGTCATCGGGCTCCAGGTGGATGCCACCGGTCGCGAACTCGTCGGTGCTCCCGTTCAAGGCATTGGGCCGATCGATGCCATCACCGGCCCGTTGGCCGTGGCGGATTACGATGGTGACGGTGATTTGGACATTTTCGTGGGCGGCCGCGTCATTCCCGGCGCGTATCCACGGGCCGCCAGCTCCCGGCTGTTCCGTCTTGAAAGGGATGGATTGAAGCCGGACACGGCCAACCAACGATGGTTCAACGAGGTCGGCCTGGTCAGCGCCGCGTTGTGGACGGACCTGACAGGTGACGGGTACCCGGAATTGGTGCTGGCCTGTGAATGGGGCCCGCTCAAGGTCTTTCGCAATGACCGTGGCGTGTTGACTCCTTGGGACATGCCGCTGACCGCACGCCTGGCTGCCAGCGTGGACGCAACGTTGAGCCACCTCACGGGGTGGTGGAACAGCGTTGCCGCAGCCGATCTCGACGGGGACGGAGCGATGGACTTGATTGCCGGCAACTGGGGTTTGAACTCTCCCGAGCAGGCGTCGCAAGCCCTGCCTGTCACTCTGTTCCATGGTGACATCGCCCACCGTGGCGTGGTCGATTTGGTCGAAACTCATTATCTGCCGGGCATCGATCCGACGAAGCCCCCGCGGCTGGCACCCCGGCGTTCGCTCTCATCGTTGACTCAGGCTGCTCCGATGCTGGCCGACCATTTCCCCACGCACCAGCGTTACAGTGAAACCGCGGTGGAGGGCCTCTGGTCCAAGCTTCAGGCGACCCCGCAGGGCGTTCAAGCCGTAACCTTGGCGTCCACGTTGTTTCTGAATCGCGGAGATCGCTTTGAGGTCGTTCCCCTGCCGCAGCAGGCCCAGTGGGCGCCCGTGTTTGGCATCGCCGTGGCCGACTACGACGGGGACGGCTGGCAGGACGTTTTCCTGGGACAAAACTTCTTTGCGCTGCGACCGGAAATGCCCCGGCTCGACGCCGGGCTCGGGTTGCTTTTACAGGGTGCGGGTGGAGGGAGGCTCGTCCCGGTGCCTCCGTCGCGAGCCGGAGTGGCCATTTTCGGCGAACAACGGGGGGTGGCTTGCGGTGATTTCGACGAAGATGGCTGCGTTGATCTGGTTGCTACCCAAAACGGTGCGCAGACCCGTCTCATGCGCAATGCCTCGGGACGGCCCGGCGTGCGGATTCGCATCGCTGGTGGCAGGGGAAATCCTTTCGGCGTCGGGGTCCGTTTGCGGTTGAGGCAGGGCGATTGGAATGGCCCCGCCCATGAAGTCCAAGCCGGCTCCGGCTATTGGTCGCAGCAAAGTCTTTTGCCGGTGATGTTTCGACCGCGAGCTGGGGAATCGAGCGAGTTGTCCGCCACTTGGCCGGGGGGGGATGTCACCAAAGTCTCCGTTCCACCTCACTGTTTGGAGATCAGGGTTTCGCCCTCGGGTGCGGGCGCAGTTGTTCGGTGAGAGGCTCGCAGCCCGTTTGGCCCCGGGCAGCAGCGTTTTTGCCCCTCCGAGAACGCAACTTACCGCGTTTGTAGCATAAATGGGGGACTGGCTTAAACGGCCCGATTGGGGTAAGAAGGGAAAGCTCAATCAGCAACAAATCAGATGGCCCGGGTGCATTTTGTGATGTGCAGTGCCTTTCTGGTTGTAACAGAAAGTAGAAACCTTATGCGAACAGCCAGACGCTTCCCTTCCAGTAGTCCGATTTCGAGTCCATGCACCCATTAGCCCAAGCGCAAATTCAACCATTTCAGTTCACAACTCATGAAGACAAAATCTGATCAACAAACGAGTAAGGTCCTGCTGGCTCTGCTGGCAGGCCTTGGCATGTCGGGCCTGACGGCCACGGCTCAGGTCGACATTCCGCCCAGTGCGGCAGTGGCGCCCGCACGCAACTACCCGGGCAACGGCCTCAACGGGGAGTATTGGAAACGTCCGCCGGTTTCAATTCTCACCGACGGCCGGAGCAACCGGGAAAATGGCATCGATCGCCAGATTCGCACCTTTGGTGACCCAACCGGCCGGTTCAAAGCCACCCAGTTTGTTTACTCGGGCAATGATTTGACCACCGTGACGACGTGGCTGGGTAGTGACGCCTCCTCGTTTGTTGGGACCGCCGACAACTTGGATGATGGCGCGTTCCGCTTCACCGGCTTTTTGAACGTGACCGCGCCGGGCACGATCCGACTGGGGCTGACCTCCGACGATGGCTCGCGCATCACGATCAACGGTATTGATGTGGCCGAGCGCGATGGCAGCCACGGCGACGAAACGCAGGACGTCGATGTCAATTTCGCCGCTGCTGGTCTGTATCCCATCGAAATCACCTACTTCAATGGGGATTGGACCAGCGATGGTAACAACCATTCCGGCAACCCGGATCCTTCGGTGCATGGCGGGGCCAACTTCCGCCTGCGCCTGAACGAAGCCAACATCACCCCGGCCGGAGTGCAGATGCTGCACATGCAGGCGCCCCTTCCCCAGGCGACGATTGGGTTGAATTTCGGGGCGGACGACAACGGTCAGGCGCTGGGGCTGGCCCCTGGGGACGTGGCGGGGGTGGTGCCGCAGGGCAACTGGAACAATTTGAACGGGGCCAACGGCAGTGCGGCC
>DATLZF010000350.1:0-2860 GCA_035574135.1 Candidatus Methylomirabilota bacterium | reverse complement strand
TGTTGCGCGCGTTTGTCACCGCCTGGCGCTTGGCGGCCTCGCCCACGAGCCGTTCGCCCGTCTTGGTGAAAGCCACCACGGAGGGCGTGGTGCGCCGGCCTTCGGAATTCTCCAGCACGACCGGTTCCCCGCCTTCCATGATGGCCATGCAGGAGTTGGTCGTGCCCAAATCAATGCCCAGAACCTTTGCCATAAAATCGTTGTCGTAAAAAATCCAAGTCTTTTCAGCACGGTCAGTGCCAGCCAGGATGATTCATTCACAATCTGTTTGTTGACAACTTGTTAGGCATTTGAAACGGGTTCGTGGTGACATCAAAACCAATGACTCAACTGTGCCATTGGGACGCACTGAAGGACTTTTTGGCGCACCAGTTGGCTCAACCGTGCCATCTGGGGGACCAAAAACGGCTGTCTGAACTGGAGTGATTTTGTTGATAACGGGCGGCGGGCCAGAACGCGGCGTCATGGAGGTCGCCAACGCGCGCGCAGCCGGCTTTGGCCGCAGGCCGGACTGGAGCAGCCTTTGCAGGTGCCTTTCCAGGTCCGTCGTGGGGCGGAATGAGGCGGAGGGGTGCCTTTAACACCCTGGACGGGTTGATGCCAGTGGTTGGGGCGTGTCTATGGGAAGTGGATCCCAGCCTGGGTGGAAATGGTTCAGGCGGTGACCACCGGCGGGGCGAAGCCTTCGCGATATGGGCGGGAGAGGATTTCCTTGTTCGCCTGGTCGTGGTTGCTGAAGCGGAAGTTCGCGGCGTCCCAGCGCAGTTCCTGGCCAGGGAAACGCGTGGCCTTGACCGCCAGCAACGCCGGC
Organism: Candidatus Methylomirabilota bacterium; assembly: GCA_035574135.1. Classification (GTDB taxonomy): domain Bacteria; phylum Verrucomicrobiota; class Verrucomicrobiia; order Limisphaerales; family DATLZF01; genus DATLZF01. The sequence continues at coordinate 2,049 of DATLZF010000350.1, read as the reverse complement.
TCGGTGATGCGCCAGCCGATGGTCAGGGGCGTCCAGAGATGTTTCTTGGCCCCGAGGCAATTGTCCGCCCAATCCTTCCAATGGTTGTGTGGCGTGGTTTCGGGCATGGGCTCATCCGTCACCACCTTGCCTTTGCGGAAGATCGTGATCCGCCCCTCGGCCTCGAGCAGCAAGGTGCCCTCCTCGCACACCACCATGGTGTGGTTGGCCCCCACTTTGGTCGGCGGCAGCCCGAGGGCGGCAAAGGACGGCAACAGCGCGTCGTCGTTGTAGTGAACGACGAACTTCTCGCGGGCGAACTTGCCGCCGCCCGGGTAGGTCAACGTGCTCTGGTTGTGGGCGGTGTGACCGGTGTTGGCGGGGCGCGGCGTGTGCGTAAGCACGGCCTCCGGCGAAGGCAGATCGTAGGCAAAGTAGAGCAGGTCGAGCAGGTGACAGCCCCAATCGGCCAGTTGACCGCCGCCGGTCTCCCAAAACGCCCGCCACCGCCGCGGCGCCAGGTCTTCACTATAGGGCAGGTCCGCGCTGATGGGCCCGCGCCACAGGTTCCAATCGAGGTACTCGGGCACTGGTTGGGCGGGGGGATACGCACTCCAGGGATCGGCAAAGTAGTGGCCGCGCGCCACGCCGCCGGTCCAGACGTAAGCCTCCACCGGACGCCCCAACTGGCCCTTGCGGAGGATTTCCACCGCCTGCATCCGGCCCTTGTTGCAGGCGCGCTGGTTGCCCATCTGCGTCACGAGGTGGGGCCGCGCGGCCAGGCCGTCGCGCACCAACCGCAGTTCCTCCAACTGGTGGACCAGCGGTTTCTGGGCATAGACGTGTTTATTGTGCTTGAGCGCGGTGAGAATCATCGGCGCATGGTGGAAGTCGGGTGCCTCCACGATGACGGCGTCGAAGTCGCCGACCTTGTTCGCAAAAGCCTCGCGGTAATCCTTCACCGTCCACGCGCCGGGATGTTCCTTCTTGATCTTGTCCAGTTCGCGCTGGTCCACGTCGCAGAAGCCGGCCCACTCGACCTGGGGATGCCCTTTGAGGCCGTTGCGTTCCAAGCCGCCGATGCCACCCACGCCAATCTGGAAAAGGCGCAGCTTGCTGTTCTGGTTGACCTGCGCCCGGGCCAGCGGCGAGAGCGCGGCGAGGCTGACGGTGGCAAGGGCGCCGGATTTGAGGAAACTCCGCCGGTTGACGGGGGAGCCGCAAGGGAATGAGGACTGGGTTTTCATGGTGACGTGAGCCGGATGATGCACATCGCCCCTGCCGCCTCAAGCAAAACCACGCGCCGGTCAGGAGCCGCCGGTGGCAGGCTTGCCCCCGCGCGATTCGGGCACTTGCGGGCTGCTCGCGTGGGTTACGACCGGCGTTTGCATTGCTGACGGACAACACCACTTCAACGCCGCAACCGGTAGAACGCGCTTCTGTTGGTCATCGGCAGCACGGCGGGAACGGATGGCGCCTCCACCTGTGACCAGGGGCCGGCAGGACTGCTGGCGGTTTCGAGTCGCGCCGGCGGTTGCCAATCGAGCCGGAGGTCTGTTCCGTTGCGCGAAGCGTTGAGGCGCGGCGGCGGCAGCGCCTGCGAAGGGAGCACCAGCGCCTCGATGCTCGCTCCGAAGACCACGTCGCTGCTGGTGGCGTTGACCTGATGCACCTCGACGGCGAGCGCATTGGTTCCGGGCACGAGATTAGTCGGCGTGAGGATGAATGGCCCCTCGTACACCGCGTTGTCCACCGTGCGGGCGGCCGGCGTGCTGAACGAGACGTTTCCCGGTGGCATCCCCCACCGGAACAGTTCCGCGCCGTTGAGATGGAACACGGCGCCGTCGTCCAGCACGGTGCGCAGGCGAAGCAGCGCGTTGGTCGCATCGCCGGGCAGGGTGAGCGCTTTGCGGAAGTAGAAGGTGAATTTGTTCTGGTTCGTGACGAGCGGGGTGCGAATGGGCTCGGGCAGCGCCGCGCTCTCGTAGGCGAACAGGGGCGCGCCCTGAGCCCAGCCGGCATCGTTGAACAGTCGCGCCCGCCAACCCGTGCCCAGATCCACGCCGCGTT
>DATLZF010000349.1:0-3022 GCA_035574135.1 Candidatus Methylomirabilota bacterium | reverse complement strand
CCCTCGCCAGTACCACGGCTCGGCCTACGGCATGGCCGCCGCCCACCGCGGCTACCAGCGGGCGGTCGGCCAGTGGAACCACCAACTCGTCACCGTCAAAGGCTCCACCGTCCAGGTGGAGTTGAACGGAACGGTGATCCTCGACACGGATCTGAGCAAGATCACCGACTACATGGCCAACAGCCCGCATCCCGGCAAAGACCGTGTCTCCGGCCACTTTGGCTTCGCGGGTCACAACGACCCGGTGCAGTTCCGCCATGTCAGCATCAGATCGCTCAAGTAGCCGGCGTGGCCCGAGGGATCCGACCGCTCCGGATTGAGGCGGCGGCAAGGCCCCTTTGCCGGTGACTCTGCACCGCTCAATGATTACACTCCTTTGAATTCAGATGGGGCGTGATCGGATCACCTCGCCGCCACGGCGGGAGTGCCCCCGGGGAACGCATCAGGATTCCAGCCACCGTGGATGACCCGAGAAACAACGTCGGCGTTGTCTGTCCTCGCTGCGGGGTTGGCCGCATCGAGGGTAAGGACGAGACCGTTTGTCATCGCTGCCTGCTCATGGAGGTCTTCGGTGGCGCCTTTGACAGTTTGGAGTTGGGGGCGACCTCATCCCGTTTGCTCCCCGACCACGCCCGCGCCATCCGCTCCGCGCTACGGCCCCCGCCGGTGATTCCCGACCACGAACTGCTCCAGCGCATCGGCGCCGGGAGCTACGGCGAGGTCTGGCTCGCACGCAACGTCGTGGGCACGCTGCGCGCCGTGAAAGTCGTCTGGCGGGAGGACCTTGAAAGTGACAAACCGTACGAACGCGAGTTCGACGGCATCCGGCGTTACGAACCGGTTTCCCGCCAGCACGAGGGCCTGGTGCACATTCTCCATGTCGGACGCGACGACGCCCGGGGATGTTTCTTCTACATCATGGAGCTGGCGGATAATGCAGCCGAGCCCCCAGTGGAGCCCTCCGACGGACCATCGGGCAACCTCCCCCCGGCAGCTCCTTCAAACGGGGCCCGCTACCGACCGGAGACCCTCCGCGAAGTGCTGCGCCGCAGGCACCGCCTCCCGGTGGACGAGTGCATCGAACTTGGAGTGACGCTGGCGCGGGCTTTGGAAGGGCTGCACGAGGCAGGGCTCGTCCATCGCGACATCAAACCCTCCAACATCATCTTCGTCGGCGGCCGGGCGAAACTGGCCGATATCGGGCTGGTCACCGGCATTGCCGAAGCGCGCTCGTTCGTCGGCACGGAGGGCTACGTGCCCCACGAAGGCCCCGGCACACCGGAAGCGGACCTCTTCAGCCTGGGCAAGGTGCTCTACGAGGCCAGCACCGGCTTTGACCGCAACGATTTCCCCCGGCTGCCCCGCGCCATCGCGGCAACGACGGATGAAACCACGGCCTGGGCCCTGCCGGAGTTGAACGAGATCATCCTCCGCTGCTGCGAGCGCGAGCCGAAACGCCGCTACCGCAGCGCCCGGGAAGTGCGCAACGACCTGAGCCTGCTGCAAGCCGGGCGATCCGTGCGCCGGTTGCGCCGGCTGGAGCGGAACATCAAGCTGGCCACGCGCGCCGGCGTGGCGGCGGGTCTGCTGGCCCTCCTGGCTGCGGGAGCCTACTTCGGCTCGTTCCGCCAAATCGAGCGGGCGCGCCGCGCCGAGCAGCAGGCACGCGACAGTGCCAACCGCTTGTTGTGGCGCCAGGCCGAAACGCGGTTCGAGAGTGATCTGTCCAGCGATGGCCTGGCCTGTCTGGCGCACCTGGTGCGAAACCGGCCTCAGGATCGCGCGGCCGTCGAGCGACTGCTGAGCGCGCTGAGTTGGCGCGGCTTTACTCTCCCCGTGGCGGAACCCGCCCGCCCACGCTCCCGCGTGCAAACCATGGTGCAAGGCCCCGGCGGCGACGAACTCTGGACCGGATCGTACTCCGGAGCGGTGGAATGCTGGCGATTGAGCAATGGCACCGCCCTGCGACCTCCCTGGGAACTGGGCGGGCGAATCCTCGGCCTCGAATTCGCTCCCGACGGACAACGCGTGGGGATCACAGCCGCGGTCCGGGCCGGCATCTTCGGCATCGCAACCGGGGACCCCCTCTTCCCGGTCATCACCCGACCCCGTCCCTTCCGATTCGACGGGCTGCGCTTCGATCCGCCAGGGGATCGCTTTGCCACGTTTTCGGTCGTCGGGTGGGCGCAGATTTGGGACAGCCGCACCGGCCAGCCCATCGGCGCGGAGATGCGGCACGAGGAAAAGATCAGCGAACTGCGATTCAGCCCGGATGGAAGCCGCGTGGCAACGGCCAGCCAGGACGGTACGGCGCGGCTTTGGGCCTCGGCGGACGGGCGACCGCTGACCCCGCCCCTGCGGCACGGCGGCCGGGTGAACGATGTCGAGTTCAGTCCGGACGGGCACTACCTGCTGACCGCCTCGGACGATCAATCGGCCCACCTCTGGGAGGTCGAATCCGGCCGGCTCAAAGGAGTCTTGCCGCACGGAGGGGTGGTCCGCACCGCCGCCTTCAGCCCGGACGGCCAGACCATCGTCACCGCCTCAGAAGACAATTCCGCCATCCTGTGGAACGCCGCCACGCTCAATCCATTGGGGCGGCCCCTGCGACATCGGGGCTGGGTCACGAAGGCGGTATTCAGCCCGGACGGACAACGAGTGCTCACTGCCTCGGACGACAATACCGTTCGCATCTGGGACGCGGCGACGGGCCAGCCTCTGACCGAACCCCTTCGGCACGGACACGAAATCGACGTGGCGCAGTTCAGTCGCGACGGCAGACTCGTGGTGTCGGCCGCCCGGGACGCCCTGATCTGGATCCGCCCCGCGACGCCGCAACGAGCGCAACCGGTGATGTTGTGGCCGGAAGGGCACGTCAGCGCCGCCTGCTACAGCCCGGACGGCACACGCCTGGCCCTTGGCGGCGGGGATGGTTCCATACGCCTGGTGGATCCAAGCGCGCCGAAAGAACCCACTTTGTTTCAAGTCCTCACGCAGCCGGTCAAAGCTCTCCACTTCAGCG
>DATLZF010000348.1:0-3102 GCA_035574135.1 Candidatus Methylomirabilota bacterium | reverse complement strand
CTGCAAATCCTCCAGGCCCAGGCCCCGGCGCTGGCCGGGGCGGTGTTAAACTGGCGTCCCCTCAACCTCTCCAAACGCCACCACCTCTACTTGCCTTCCCCCCACCACCGGGGTCACGATCTACCCAGCTTTCCCTCGTGTGGGCGTGAACGCTCGCGGGCCGGGCGGTCACTCGACCCCGAGCGCGGGGGAGCGCCCGAGGTCCTTGCGCGAGCGTCGGCGCAGGGCCGGCGCACAACCAGGCGCCACGGCCAGCCATCCGAACCGCATGAGCCTGAAGATCGGTTTCACCGGGTTTGCGGCTCCCACACACGGTTCGTCCGCGCGGCGAAGAAGCCCGCGTTCGTTGGCCTGAGTTTCCACAACTCCAATCTCTGCAACGTCGTCGGGGCGCCCACCGTGAAGGCATCCAAACCCCTCCTGCCCTGATGCTCCAGATACGCGGCCACGACGGCCTGGCGGTCGTTGGCAAAGACTTCGACCAGATATTTGTCCACGAAGATGCGCAGGACCACGTCTTCGCCCGGGGGCAGGTCGGCCACGGCGAAGGGCGCTTCGGCGGCCCCGACGCGCAGCGTTCCCGTTTCGGGCTGCAGCAGGATGGGCAGGCCGCCGCCCTTGCCATCGGCAAACAGGACGAAGCCAAACAGCTTCCGCTCCGCCTCCGCCCGGGCAATGGTGGCGCGGATTTCCACGGCGTCTCCGGGCAGTTCGGTCAGCCGTTGCAGGCGCGGTGCCGCGGGCGGCGGCACGGGATCGCCGTGGCCGGTGACGGGATGGGCGAGCTTGACCTGCTCGAGCGTGAGCGGCGTCAGCCGTTGGCCTTCGAGTTCGCGCAGCGGTTTGATGCGCAGCAAGCCGTCGGCGGGCAGGCTCAGCTCGCGGGGAAGTGACTGGATGGTTCGGTTCAGGAGCCGGTTGTTCGGGCCGGCGGAAGTGATCCAGGCCCACATCACGCGGCGCCCGTCGGGCGTGAGCACGCTCTCGGGCGCAAAGAAGTCCGTGCGCTGGAACAAGCCCCACGCGGGCTGATCGCGACGCGCCCAGTTCATGCGCCCGTGCTTTTGCGGCACGAACTGCTCGGCCCGGGCATCCCAATCTCCCAGATAGTAGCGGCAGCCGAGCGAATGACTGATGCACAGGAGCATCCACCGGTCGCCCAGCTTGAAGAAGTTCGGGCACGAGATGTCCTCGCCGAGGGTCACGTCGGGCGGGTGGTGCCGCACGAAGTCGCCGATGAGCGTCCAGTGCCTGAGGTCCTTCGACTTGAACACAGGCGGATTCGCGCCGCCGGAGATGGCGTAGTAGGTGTCGCCAATCTGAAAACAATCCGGGTCCCAGTGGCTCATCTTCGCCTCGGTGCCGTCCGCGTTTTTCACCTCGACCGGGTAGGGCTTTTCCCAGGCGGAGAGCCGGCGGTCCAGCGCGAGGGCAATCTGGTTTCGACCGGAACCTTCGCCGTGGTAGATGGCCGCGGGCCGGCCCTCCTTGGTGAGAAAGCCCGTGCCGCTGAACATGCCGTGCCCGGTGAAGGAGCGCTGAAGTTTCGTCGGCTGCCAGGTCCAGTGCAGCAGGTCGGGGCTGGTGACATGCACGAAGGCAAAGCTCTGTCCCCGCTTCCACGGATGACGCAGGATGTAGTGCAGATGATAGGTGCCATCCAGATGGAAGGCGGCGTTGGGATCGCCCGGCAGGCTCTCGGCTCCGGGATGCATGAGATGGTAGTTGAGAATCCACTCCTCCGAGACGTCCGGACCCGCAGCGGGCCGTGACCGCGTTTCGGCCTCCGGCGGGGTGACGAAATAGCTGGCCTCGCCGTCCAGCACCAGCCGGCCGGCCTCGATGCGGGCTTGGCCGAAGAGTTTGCCGACGGGGAAAGCGCCCATCGCGTCCGCGGCATTGCCGTCCTCGAAATGCCACCAGGCCACCGGCCGCGGCTCCGAAGGTTGATTGGGCTTGAGCGCGGCAAGCTGTTCCGCCGTCAGCGCGAGGCCGTAGAGGCGGGCGTCGTCGATGGCCCCGGCGAAACAGGCGCCATCGGTCGCATCGAGATGCCGCAGGCCCATCACCACGATGCTCTCCCGGCCGTAAGCCCGCGGTTCGCCGCCCTCGTGCCGCGAGAGGAGCGCGCCGTTGCGATACACGGAAATCTCGCGCCCTCGATGGACGACGGCGATTTGCACGAAGGTGCGCGCGTCGGCCGTTTCCGGCGGCACGGTCTCCTGCGCCCGCAGCGAGCGACGCCAGAATTCGCTGCCCGCCATCCAGCGCGCTGGAGCCAGCTCGCCGAAGACGACGCCGTCGAAATGCGATTGCCCGTCTTCGAGAGTCAGCGCGCTGCCGCCGCGCTGGGTGAGGTTGGCCGGAGCGGCCCAGACCACGAGCGTCTTGTCGCCGGACAACCCCGGCAACGAGGGCGCGGCCGGGAGCGACACCGGCACCAGGCCCAACAGCGCCGGCCACCACGGAATGATTTTCGGTTGCATGAGCGTGTCGGTTTCGCGGCGGTTCACCGCCGGCGGCGCACGTCGAGATAGACGGCCCCGAGAATGACCAGACCCTTGATGATGTATTGGAACGAAAAGTGGACGCCGGCCTGATTCAGGCCCTTGTCCAGGATGCCAATGATGACCGCGCCGATCAGCGTGCCGGTCATCGTTCCGATGCCGCCGGTGAAACTCGTGCCGCCCACCACCACCGCCGCGATGGCGTTCAACTCGAAACCCTGCCCGGAGGCCGGCTCGGCCGAGTAAAGCTGCGAGGCGTGGATCAATCCCGCGAATCCCGCCAGCACGGAGCAGAGCACATAGACGGCGGTTTCGCGGCGCGCCAACGGGATGCCGACGTAGCGGGCCGCCTCGCGATTGCCCCCGATGGCGTAGAGATGCTGTCCAAAGGCCGTCCGGTGCAGCAGCAGCGCCGCCAGCGCGAAGACGCCCAGCATGATCACCGCCGGCACGGGCACGAGGCCGAACAACCGCGCGTTGCCCAGCGCCAGAAACACCGTCTCCGAGTCCGGCACCGGCAGCGGGCGGCCCTCGTTGAACCGCAACGCCACGCCCCGGGCCACCAGCATCGTGGCCAGGGTGATGATGAACGGCG
>DATLZF010000347.1:0-7190 GCA_035574135.1 Candidatus Methylomirabilota bacterium | reverse complement strand
GGGGGTGAGTTCTCAAACCGCAAGGCGGAGGGGCCGACCACGGCAAGATAGGGCGCCTCTGCGCAAAGACCCGCCACGGCTGCCGCCGTTGCTCCAATCAGCCCGAAAATGCGCGTGCCGGTCATTCACATCCGTCAGTTCGACAATGTCGCCACCGCCTCCTCGAAGGAGGAAACGAAGCGCCAGTCCTTGGTTTCCTCGTAGTTCTTGCACTCCTGGCTGACGATCTCCGAGCCGATGATGCGATTCTTGAGGGAAAGCTCGGCGCACAGGCCGAGCACCTCCAGACCCAGCTTTACGAGCGAAATGTCCGCCGTCCGTACCTGGCTCATGTCGAGAACGACCTTGCCCAGCCCGGCATCGACGGCCTCGGAGAATTGGGGGCGCAGGTGGACGGAGATTTCGTTGGCCACCGTGGGACTGAAGCCGGCGGGCAGGTTTACCCGCAGCACGCCGTTGGTTTGTTGAAAGTATTTGTAGGAGGTGTCGAGGTTCAGGGCGCGCGAGATCTTCGCTTTGACATCCTCCATGTCGATGGGCTTGGTCACGATGCCGGCGAAGCCTATCTGTTGGGCGCGGGTCTGCTCCTCGGCGGCTGTTTTGACGCACATGCCGAACACGGGCACGCTTTTGGTTTTGGCGTTGGCGCGCAGCATTTGGAAAAGGGTGAAGCCCGCATTGTCTGGCAGAGACAGGCTGACCAGGATCACGTCGGGGACGGTCGGGTTGTTGTTGCAGTAATCGATGGCTTCGCCGCTCTGGGCGCGCCCCACAACCGTCCAGGCCGACTCCCGCAGGCCGCTGCGGATTTGTTCGGCAATAGCCGGCTTGTCATCCACCACCAAGATGGACAAGGGATCGTCGAAACGCTTGGCCTTCGTCTGGACCTGTCCCTTGGGTTTGAGGTCGATGATGCGGCTGACGCGCTCAACGACGAGTTCTTCCTTGAACGGCTTGATCAGGTAATCGCGCACTCCGAGCTTGGCGATGCGCATGACGTTTTCGCGGCCAGCCTCGGCGGTGAGCATGATCACCGGGATGCTCTTCAGTTCGGGGTCGGACTTGAGCTTGGTCAGCGTCTCGTAGCCGTCCATGATGGGCATGGTGATGTCGAGAATGATGATGTCGGGCTTTTCCTTGGCCGCAACCGCCAGACCCTCAACCCCGTTCTGTGCTTCGAGGACTTCGCAGTCAAAGGGTTTGAAGGCCTTGCCCACGATCAGCCGAATGGTCCGGCTGTCGTCAATGGTGAGAATCTTGAGTCCCATTAGTCGTTACCTTCGATTGGCTTGATCATGATCTCCGTGACCAGGGTGTCCTGGTCGCCACAGCGGAAGCAGACGACCCGCCGGGTGGCGCTGCTCACGGTTTCGATCGCAAAGTGGCTGCCGCGCACAATGGACGGGATGGTGAGGACGCAGGAGATGCCGCGGTCGGACAGGCTGGCCTTGAGGTTGCCGACGATCATGTTGGCGACTTCTCCCATCGCGTCGTTGACCATCTCCGGCGATACCTCCTCTCCCTCGGGAAGGTCCAAGATCTGGTGGGTCAGACGATGGGCGAAGCCCGAAGTGGAGAACACGTAGATGACGCCGGTGAGTTCGCCGATGAAGCCGACCGAACTGGCGACATCGAGCGAGTGGTTCACAAAGCTGGACGGAACCGCGACCGGCCGGGCGACTTTCTTGAGCATGGTCCCGAACACCTCCTCGACGGAGCGTCTCAGGAGTAGTTCCAGGTCGTCTATCATGCTGGATGCCTAAATCGGAACTTTACCCAATGACTTGAGCCGGAAAGTGCCCGGACCGACGGGGCAGATCCGTCTCCGTGCGGGGCTGCCCGATGGTCGACGCCAGGGGGAGCCGCCATCCTCAAATTCCCCGCCGTCCGGCCGATACAGATGGCATGACTGTCAGCCCCGCTGATTCGCCCGTGGCCGTCGCGCCATTGGATCGGGAACAGATTGAAAGGCGCCTCAAAACCTGTGCCCGGCTTCCTTCGCTGGGCAGCATCAACAGCGCTCTACGCGAGTTGCTCAACGCCGACCAGCGCTACACTTCCCAGGTCGCCGAAATCATTCGGCGTGACCCCAGCCTCACCGCCCGTCTGTTGCGGCTCGTCAACTCGGTCTATTACGGGCTGTCCACCCCGGTGAACAGCATCGAGGAGGCGGTGTTTTACCTTGGGGTCAGGCACATCCGCCAGTTGGCCATGGTCACCCCGATTATCGAGGATTTCCAGAAGCTCGTGGGCGGGGCAGCCTTTCCGTGGCGCGAGTTCTGGCAGCACTGCATCGGGACGGCCATCCTGACTCGCGAAGTCATGGGGCATCTCGAGGTGCCGGGTGACGAAGCGGATTATGTGGGCGGCCTCGTGCACGATGTGGGCAAGATCGCCATGGCTGCAGCATTCCCGGAGCATTTCCGGCGAATCTATCGCGAGGAAGTGTCGGCCGAGGAGGAGTGGATCGCCGTCGAAACGAGGGTCTTGGGCATGGACCACGCCGAGCTGGGCGCGCTGTACCTGCGAAACCACAACCTGCCGGACGTGCTCGTCGATGTCGCGCGCTATCATCACCAGCCGGAGCGTGCCAGCCACCATGGTCCGATCATCGCGGCGGTGCACATCGCCGACCTCTTGGTCCGTTTTTCCGGCATCGGTCGCAGCGGCAATCCCGCCCTCGTCAGGGAGGAGGACTGGCTGAACGCGCCGGCCTGGGGCATCCTGTTCCCCGAACAGACCGAGGAGGAGCAGAACATTGCTCGCACCGGACTGCGTCGCAGCTTGGACCGTTTGCCCCTGATCATGGAAGGGCTGGTCTGAACCGGCCTCCGGCGGCCGCGCTTTGGCTCTGCATGAGGCCGCTGGCCCCGGCTCACCGTGCCGTTGCCCAAAAGGATGGCGCCCGCGGAAAATCGAAGCGCCGGGCGAGCTTTTCGTTGTCTTCATCCCGTGGTTCGTGTTTTCCTGAGAGCGTCCGACCGGAGCGCGACACGATGCTGGAAGTGCTGCCAAAGATATGGAAGCCGATGGTGGAGATTCTCATCCTCGCCGTCGGCATCTATTACGTGTTGAGTTTCGTTCGGGGCACCCGCGGCGCGCCCATTGTCACCGGCTTTCTGGCCGTGTTGCTGTCGTTGTCGTTTCTGACGCAGTTCTTCGATTTGCAGGTGCTGCGGTGGATTCTGGGGACATTTTCCTACTTCGGCGCCATTGCGGTGGTGGTTCTCTTTCAGCCGGAGGTGCGGCGCATGCTGGCCCAGGTGGGCAACCTGCAACTGTTCAATACCGCCCATGAACAGCGCGAAAACATCGAGATCATCATCCAGACCGCCGAACGCCTCGCCGACGTGCGCATCGGTGCCCTTATTGCCATCGAACAATCGATCCAGCTTGGCGACGTTGCGGAATCGGGCGTTACGATCGACTGCGTGGCCACGCCGGAGATGCTCGAGACGATCTTTTTCCCCAACAACGCGATCCACGACGGTGGCGTCATCATCAAGGGGGATCGGATTCTCAAGGCGGCGTGTATTTTTCCGCTCACGCGCCGGCAGGACCTGGACAAGAAGCTCGGCACGCGGCACCGGGCGGCCATCGGTCTCAGCGAGGAGACGGACGCCATCGTGGTCGTGGTCTCCGAGGAGACCGGGCTGATTTCCTACGCGTATCGCGGGCAGTTGGTGCGCCCCGTGACGGTGGAAGAACTACGGGCGTTCCTCAGTTCGGTCCTGATCCGCACCGTGCGGCCGCGCGGGGTGGCCGATTGGTTCAAGTTCAAACGGCCGCGGCACCTGCGGAGCGCCGTCGATGTCGCCGGCAAACCCAGCCAGCCTTGACCCATGCTGCGCGATCTGGTGTTTCACAACGTCTGGCTCAAGTTGTTTTCGCTCGTCCTGGCCACCCTAATCTGGCTGGCTGTGGGCTACAACCCGACGCTGACCACGCCGACGGCGCCCATCGCGCCCGCGGCCGTGCGAGTTTTCGAGGTGTGCCCGGTCGGGATCCTTCATGCTGCCGGCGAAGGTCGGCCGCTGCGGGTCGAGCCCAGTCACGTGCGGGTCACGATTCGGGGCACCGCCAGCCAGGTAGGGGGCGTGGTGGAGGAGGAAGTTCACGCCTTCGTGCGCATCCCGGCCGGCCGCCCTGCCATCGGGCCCTTTGCCGTCGAGGTGGTGGTGCCCGGCAACGTGAGCGTGGCCGAGGTGGTGCCCAGCGCGGTCAACGTGAAACCGGCTTCCCCCCCCTGAACGCCGTCGTTCTTGCCCTTTCTTTGCAGACCCGGAAATGAATGCGAAACCCAGAATCTTCGGCACCGACGGAGTCCGCGGCACGGCGAACATCGAGCCGGTCACGGCGGAGACGGCGCTCAAGCTTGGCCGCGCTGCCGCGCACGTTTTCAAGCACCATCACGCTCTGGCCCGTGGACGGGGGCGGCACAAGATCGTGGTGGGCAAGGATACGCGCCTGTCGGGTTACATGCTCGAAAACGCCATCTCATCGGGGATTTTGTCGATGGGCGTGGATGTCTTGTTCATCGGTCCGCTGCCCACACCCGGCGTGGCCTATGTGACGCGCAGCCTTCGGGCCGATGCCGGACTGGTCATCACGGCCTCCCACAACCCTTATGCCGACAACGGCATCAAGTTTTTCCGCGCGGACGGCTACAAGCTCGATGACAGCATCGAACAGCAGATCGAGGAACTGGTCTTCAGCGGCGAGATCGCCAACGTGCGGCCCACGGCGGACGCCGTGGGCAAGGCGGTGCGCATCGATGATGCGCTGGGGCGCTACATCGAGTTCGCCAAGGCAGGATTTCCGCGCGGCCTCACCCTGGACGGTCTGCGGGTCGTGGCGGACTGCGGTCACGGCGCGTCCTACAAGTCCACTCCCTGCGTGCTGCGGGAGTTGGGCGCCGAAGTGATCGTCTATGGCAACCAGCCCGACGGCATGAACATCAACCGCGACTGCGGGTCGATGCATCCCGAGCTGATTTGCGCCAAGGTCCGCGAACACCGGGCCCATTTGGGCATCGCGCACGACGGCGACGCCGATCGCGTCCTGTTGTGCGACGAGCACGGGCGGTTGATCGATGGAGATGACATCATGGTGGTGGCCGCCCTGGAAATGCTGGCCGCTGGCACTCTGGCGAACAACACCCTGGTGGCGACGGTCATGAGTAATGCCGGGATCGAGCCGGTTATCGAAGCGGCTGGCGGTCGTGTTGTTCGCACCGCGGTCGGGGACAAGCATGTCATCGACGAAATGTTGCGAGGCGGTTACAACCTCGGTGGCGAGCAGAGTGGCCACCTGATCTTTCGGGATTACTCGACGACGGGCGACGGACTGGTGGCGGCCTTGCAGATTCTTCGGATCATGAAGACGCGCGGCAAGGCGCTGTCCGAGTTGGTGCAGTGCTGGACGCGGTTTCCCCAGTTGGTAACCAATGTGCGCGTGCGCGAAAAGATTCCTTTCGAGAAGCTTGAAGGAGTGCTCGATCTTGTCCGCCAAGCTGAGGCGAAACTGAAACCGGAGGGCGGCCGTGTGTTGTTGCGCTACTCGGGCACGGAGCCCAAGGCCCGGCTCCTCCTCGAAGGGCGGGACGCGGCCATGCTGCAACACTGGAGCGATCGCATCTGTGGCGCCATCAGGTCGCAGGTGGGGAACTGACGCGCCGGTGCGGGTGCGGCGGCAAACCGGCGGATGAAAATTCTGGTCATCGCCCTGGCAGGGATTGGCGACACCCTCATCGCCACGCCGTTCATCCACGAGTTGCGGGTGAATTTCCCGCGCGCCTCCCTGCATGCTCTCGTTCTCTGGCCCGGGGCGAAGGACCTGCTCGAGGGCAATCCCCATCTCGACGCGATTCACCAGCGGAATCTGATCAAGGAGGGACCCGTGCGCTCGCTTCGTTACCTGCTGGGCCTGCGGCGGGAGCGCTACGACATTTCCATCAACGTTCACACGCTGGGTCGGATTCACTACCGGGTCGTGGCGCGGCTTATCGGTGCGAAGGTGCGGATCAGTCATGAATACGAAAACCACGGTTGGGTGGACCGATTTCTGGTCAACCGCACCGTGCCGCAGGACTACTCGATCCACAGCGTCGAGAACAACAACCGGTTGCTTGGTCTGCTGGGCGTGAAGCCGGTGCTGTCCGAGCACCCGTTCGAGCTGTTCCTCACGCCGGCGGAACGCGAGTACGGCGAGCAGTACGTCCGGTCTCATCAGTTACAGCGGCGGAAGGTCCTGGGCGTGCACGTGGGGTCGGGGGGCACCAAGAACCTGGCCCTCAAACGCTGGCCGCTGGACCACTACGTGGCCCTGCTGCAGCGGCTGGCCGCCGAGCGACCGGAGGCCGCGGTGCTGCTTTTCGGCGGTCCTGAGGAAGAACAGGCCCACGCCGAACTGCGTCGGCGCGTGTCGCATCCGCGCATGCTGATTCCCGCCACGCGCAACCTGCGGGAGGTGGCGGCCCTGATGTCCCATTGCACGGCCTTTCTCAGCGTGGACACGGCGCTGATGCATCTGGCCGCGGCCATGAAGGTGCCGAACCAGATTGTCATCGAGGCGCCCACACTCAACGCCACCAACATGCCCTGGCAAAACGCCTGCCGCGTCATCCGCAACCCGGCGGTCAACGGGCGCAACCTCGATTACTACCGCTACGACGGAAGGCCGATCAAGGGCACCGAAGCCGAACTTCTGGCCTGCATGCGCTCGATTGGTGTCGATGAGGTTTACCAGGCGGTGGCATCGGTTCTGTGAGGGACGCGATGGCTGCGCGGCGGCGAGAATTCCTTTGACAGCTCGCGGGATTCCCAGTCGCATCGAGGGCGTTCAATTGACACCATGAAAACGCTCGCGCCCCTTCTCGTTCTCGCCATGACGATTCCAACCGGCAGCGCCGCCAACAGTCCGGACTCCCGCTTTTACGAGATGCGCGTTTACTACGCGGCGCCCGGAAAACTGGATGCGCTCAACGCGCGCTTTCGAAACCACACCTGCCGGCTGTTCGAGAAGCATGGCATGCAGAACATCGGCTACTGGATGCCGGTGGAGAATCCGGATAACCGATTGATCTACGTCCTGGCCTACCCCAACCGCGAAGCGCGGGAAACGGCATGGAAGAATTTCATGGCGGATCCGGCCTGGCAGAAGGTCCGCAAGGAATCCGAAGCGGACGGCCG
>DATLZF010000346.1:0-3394 GCA_035574135.1 Candidatus Methylomirabilota bacterium | reverse complement strand
CCGCCGCGAAGCCCACCAGCCCCCATACGACGGTGGCGATGGCAAACGCGCGCACGATTCGATTGTCATACCGGAATGTTTCCATGCTCATGATTGATTGGAGTTCACTGACCCGCCCGCGCCCGGGCCCCCGGCCCGGTTGGCAGGCGTTGAAGCCGTCTTGTCGTCGAACAACACTCGCAGCGAGGGCGTGGTGGTGTCCTCATACTGGCCGTTGCAAACCGCCCAGATGAACGCGGCCAGAAATCCACCGGCCAACAGCACGCTCAGGGGAATGAGAATCAGCAGGACGTTCATGGCCGCCACGTCCTCCTCGCCATCCAGCCCGTGGCCCCCACCGCGAAGGCCACCACCGTCACCGAGCTGAGCGGCATCAGCACGGCGCACACCACCGGGGCCAACTGGCCGGCTGCGGCAATGCCCACACCCACGACATTGTAGAGCGCGGAAATCACAAACCCCGTCCGCACCACCCGGACCACCCGCCGCGCAAAACAAAAAACCCGCCCCAGTTCCGCCACCTGCTCGACCGACATGATCATGTCGCTGGCCGGGGAAAACGCTCCCGCGGTCCGCACCACGGCCACGCCTACATCGCTCTGCTGGAGTGCGCCGGCATCGTTCAAACCGTCGCCCACCATCATCACCCGCCGACCGCACCGCTGCCGTCCGCGGATGAACTCCAGCTTGTCACGCGGACTCTGGTGAAAGCGCAGCCGGCACTCATCTCCGAACACCGACGCCAGTCGCGGGCGGTCCCGCTCGTTGTCCCCGCTCAACACGGCCAACTCAAAGCGGCCGGAGAGTTCCGCGATCAACCGGTCCACTTCCGGTCGCAGCACCGACGCGAACCGGAAGCTTCCCCGGTAACGCCCATCGATGACCACCGCCACGGTGCTGCCCGAGGCGGCGCCATCCTCAGGGCACTCCACCCCGCGCGTGGCCAGCCAGGCCAGGGAGCCGAGGGCGATGTGCCTTCCCGCCACTTGCCCCTCCAGACCCCCGCCGGCCAGTTCACGAAATGCCTCCACGGGCTCGGCGGGCTGGTCGGGGGCCAGCGCCTCCGCGATCCGCGACGCCAGGGGGTGCGTCGAGTGTCGCGCCAGCGCGCTGACCCAGCGCCTTTCGGCCGCCGACAAGACCGAACCTTCGAACTCCACCGCCCCGGGGTCGGTGAGCGTGCCGGTTTTGTCGAACACGACAGTGTCGATGCGCGCCAGCGCCTCCAGCGTCTCGGCGTTCTTGAGGAAGATGCCGCGACGCCCCAACACGCGCAGCCCGGTTCCCAACGTGAACGGTGCGGCCAGCGCCAGCGCGCACGGACAGGCCACGATCAGCACCGAGGTAAACGCCTTGAGCGCCAGCACTGGTCGCACCCCCAGCCAAAAGACACCGGCTCCCAGTGCCACGGCCACCACCAAACGGGTGAACCGCTGGCTGTATTGATTCGTCAGCGTGTCGAACGCGCCCTGGGCCTTCTTTCGGAAGGCCTCCTGATTCCAAAGCGACGTGAGGTAGCTCTGCGACACCGGCTTCACCAGTTCGATCTCGATGGTGCCGCCGGTCTGTCGCCCTCCCGCGTAAAGATGGTCCCCCGCAGCCTTCTCCACCGGCTCGGCTTCCCCGGTCACGAAGCTGTAGTCGATCAACGCCGTTCCCTCCACCAGCCGCGCGTCCGCCACCACCAGTTCACCGTGCCGCACCACCAACCGATCGCCTACGGCCAGTTGCGACACCGCCACGCGCTCTTCACTCCTCCTGCCCGCTTCCGGCCGGCGCCGCGTCGCCGCCAAGGGAAAGAACGATTTGTAATCCCGGTCGAACGCCAGCCGCTCGAAGGTCCGGCGCTGAAACCATTTTCCGCAAAGGAGGAAAAACAACAGCCCGCTGAGGGAATCGAAGTAGCCCTCGCCCCGCCCGGTCATTACCTCGAAGCTGCTCTGGGCAAAAAGCGCCACCAACCCCAGCGCAATGGGCACGTCGATGTTGAGCAGGCGATGGCGCAGGCTGATCCATGCCGAGCGCCAGTAGTCTGCGGCGCAAAACGTGATCACCGGCACCGCCAGCGCCCAGCTTGTCCAGCCCATCAACCGGCGAAACTCCGCGCCGCCGCCGGCGTCCAGCCCGAGATAGGCCGCCAGGCTGAACAACATCGTGTTGCCGAAGGCGAATCCGGCCACTCCGATTTGTAACCATAGCCGGCGCGGCGCGCGCTCCGGCGGCCGCTCCTCCAAGCTTGCCAGGTTCAGATCGGGCACGTAGCCCAGCGAGGCGAGCAGGTGGGCAACTTCGCTCAGTCGCACCTTTGCCGGGTCGAACCGGATCGAAACCTCTCTGCGGCCGAAGTCCACTCGCGACGCCCCCACGCCCGGCTTGAGCCTGAACAAGTTCTCCAGCAACCAAACGCAAGCCATGCAATGGATTGCCGGCACGCGGAACGTCACGCGGGTCAGCCGCGCATCCGCAAAGTCCACCACCCGCTCCCGTACGGCGGGCTCGTCAAGGAAGCCATAATCCGACTCGGCCACCGGTGCGCCACCACGCACCCCTGCGCGCTGGCCCAGGCGGTAAAAGTCATCCAACCCGTTCGCCGTGAGAATCTCGAAGACGGTCGCGCACCCGGCACAGCAGAAGTCGTGATCCTCCGCCCGCCACACGCCGGGTCGGCAGGGCGCGCCACAATGAAAGCAGGCAACGCTCTCAACGGACGTCTGCTCCCGCGATGTCGCCCCCGGCAGCAGCGCGACGGCGCTGGCCGCGGTCACCGTGATGGATTCAATGCCACTTCGCATCCCAATGTTCTTCCGACACGGGGATGTATCGCCTCACGGTCCGGCCCGAGCTTGCCGTATTTTGGCATTCTCTCGCCCGGATCATGCCGGCGGGCTTGGCTCCGCCCGATGACCCTGGAGATCGGGAACCGACAAAGTACCGAGGTGGTGCCGAGGGATGCTCCTCCACCACCGGGCTGCCCCCACCCCGCTGGGCGGTCCGCCGCTTGCAACAGCGCATGGCCAACAATGGGGCCGGGCAAACGGGTTTGGCTCCAGCCACCGCGCGAGCCGTTCGGCCCCCAAAACCTTCCGTCTCACGTGCCCACCCGCCCACGCGCTCCGCAGGGAGCGCGGCGCCGAACTCCAACTCGGCCTTTCCCATGGATAAGCGTTGCGCCAAACGGCCGGCGTGGACCCGACGCTCCTGACAGCCGGCCCCATCCGATGACAGCCCGCCAAGCCATCGCAGCCCGGCACCCGGAAAAGGGAAAGCTGGGTAGATCGTGACCCCTGTGGTGGGGGGAAGGCAAGTAGAGGTGGTGGCGTTTGGAGAGGTTGAGGGGACGCCAGTTCAACACCGCCCCGGCCAGCGCCGGGGCCTGGGCCTGGAGGATTTGCAG
>DATLZF010000345.1:0-5177 GCA_035574135.1 Candidatus Methylomirabilota bacterium | reverse complement strand
GGTCGGCGAGCACGAGGGGCAACACTATTTCTCGATGGAACTGGTCACGGGGCGGACGTTGGCAGAGTTGGTGCGCGAGAAGCCGCTGCCGCCCCGGGATGCCGCCCGCTTGGTGCAAGTCATCGCCGAAGCCGTCGAGTTTGCCCACTGCCGCGGGGTGTTGCATCGCGACCTCAAGCCCTCCAACGTGCTCCTCGATGCTGCCGGCCAACCGCGCATCACCGACTTCGGCCTGGCCAAACGGCTCGCTTCCGATCTCACCCCTCGGCCCTCTGATCTCACCCTGACCGGCCAGGTGCTCGGCTCGCCGAACTTCATGCCGCCCGAACAGGCCGAGCCGAAGCGCGGCCCGGTCACCGCCGCCAGCGATGTGTATTCGCTCGGCGCGATTCTGTATCACCTGCTCACGGGCCGTCCGCCGTTTCTGGCCGAGACCTTTGAGGAGACGCTGCTGCAACTGCTCCACCGCGAGCCGGTCGCGCCGCGCCTGCTCCATCCCGGAGTACCCGCCGACCTGGAAACGATTTGCCTCAAATGCCTGGCCAAAGAGCCGGCGAAGCGCTACGCGACCGCCCAAGCCCTCGCTGACGAGCTGAGCCGATTTCTGCGGGATGAGCCGATTCTGGCCCGCCCCGCCGGTCTGGCGGAGAAACTCTGGCGCTGGTGCCGCCGCCAGCCCGCCTTCGCCGCGCTTTGGGGCGGTCTGGTGGCGGCGCTTCTCGGGGGCATCTTCGGCATCACCTGGCAATGGCGCCGCGCGGAGGCCAGTGCGGAGGACGCGCGGCGCGAGGCCGAGCGGGCCGAGGCCAACGCCAGGGAGGCGCGCGGCGCCGAGGCGAACGCGAACGAACAACTCTGGCGCTCGTTGCTGGCGCAAGCCCGGGCCGAGCGTCGCACGGGCGAAGCGGGACAACGACACGGGGCTCTCAAGGCGGTCGCGCGCGCGGCGGCCATGCGCCCTTCCCTGGAACTGCGCAACGAGGCCCTGGCTGCGCTCGCGTTGCCCGACCTCGAGTTCGTTCCGATCTGGACCAATCGGTACTCGGTTTCTGTCTTCGATTTTTCCGCGGACCAGCAGAGGTTTGCGGTGGCGACGGCCGGGGGACGCATCCGAATCTTCCAGACCGGCGACACCAGCAAAGAGGATGTCCTCCCCGCGGTCGGCGGCTGGGCCCAGCGCTTGTGGTTCAGCCCGGATGCTCGATTTGTGGCCGCCAGTTACAGCACTGGGTCGAACGTCGTCTGGGACGCCGCGACAAAAACAAAGGTGTTGGGCTGGGGGCCCAGTTCGCGGTTGGCGGTGTTCACTCCTGACTGCAGGCGACTGCTGATTCCGCGAGACTCTGGCTCCATCCATTGCGTGTCCATGCCGGACGGCCGGGAGTTGTGGCGCTGCCAAGCGAGGGCAGGGTTATGGAGTCCGGTCGTCCAGCTTCAGCAACGCTACTTTGCCTACCACAGGGAAGGGGGTCGGGAGGTGGAAGTCCGGGACCTCGATTCGGGCGAGCGGGTCCGCGCGTTCGAGCATTCCTCGCCCGTCAGTTGCGTGGCCTGGTCCCCGGACGGGCAGCGACTGTTGGTCGGTCTGGAAACCGGCTGGATCGGGGAGTGGGAGGTGAATTCTGACGCCGATCCGGAACGATGGAAAGCGCACGACGACGCGGTGGTAACGCTGGCGTTTGCGCCCTCTGGTGAATGGCTGGTGAGCAGCGCGTGGGACAGCACGGTGCGGCTTTGGAAATGGTCGGGCCGTGCGCTGGCCGTGACGGCCCACGGCTACAGGTTGCACCACCCGCGTTTCAGCGCGGATGCCCGCTGGCTGGCGGGCGGCACGCGCCACCCTCTCATCGGACGGTTCGAGGTTTCGAACAGCACCGGGTTCCGTCGCCTTCTCGTCCCCCCGAGCGAACGACGAGGCGCCTGGTCCGTGGATGTCAGCCCAGATGGGCAACTGGTGGTGGCAGGTTATGCGGAGGGACTTTGGATCCTGAATTTGGCCAGCGGGCGCGTTTGCGGCTTCCAAAGCGTCAGGGACTGTCGCTCGGTCGCCTTTACGCCAGATGGTCAGTCGCTCCTGACCTGCGGCGAAGAGGGTTTGGCTCGCTGGCGTCTGGAGCGCGCCTTACCTGGAAACGCCAACGAGATTCGGCTTGGGCCTCGGCAGGGAATCCGCAACGGCGTGCTCAAATACGCCGCCATCACTGCCGACGGACGCTGGGCGGGCGCGGCCGATTTTGACAGGGACAGGCTGGTCTTTCACGAAATCAACACCCCGGCAAACCAGTTCAAGCTCACGAATCATGAGAACGCGCAATTCGTGGCGATCAGTTCCGATGGGCGGTGGGTGGCCAGTGGAAGCTGGTATGGCAGCGGCGTAAGAATCTGGGATTTGTCCACGCGTTCGTTGGTGCGGGAACTGCCAGTGAACGGTTCCGCCACCGTCGCCTTCAGCCCGGACAGCCGCCTGCTGGCGAGTGGTTCCCAGCGCTGCCAGGTGTGGGAAGTCGGCTCCTGGCGCGAACTCCACCGGACTGAAAGCACCGCGGACATGGTCCTGGCCAGCGCCTTCAGTCCGGATGGCCGGATTCTCGCCATCACCAAAGGGCGAAGATCCGTGCAACTCCTGGAGCCCGCCAGCGGCCAGGTCTTGGCTGAACTTGAAGCGCCCGGGGCCGCGCCCCTCTCCTGGTTGCGCTTCACACCCGATGGCGCCTCGCTGCTGGCGCTGGAATGGACGCGCGACATTCAAGTCTGGGATCTGCGCCGTCTGCGCGCGGAACTGGCCGCCTTGAAGCTGGACTGGGAATCCCCGCCATCACCAGCAGGGTTGAAGTAAGGCGGGGATTCTCCCTCGTGTTTTCTTCGTTGCCACCCGCTTCGGACCTGGCGGTCCCGAGCAGCTGGGTCGGCCGACGACCGGGCCACCCGATCTGGAATGCCCGCACCGGCGGACCGATCGCCAATCGGATACCGCACGTGGCCGTGGTGTACGCGGTAACCTCCAGATCCGATGGTTACCGGCTGAGCCGGCTTCCGAAGCCGCTCCGGAGACCGCCTTGCCGCCCCCGGGTCGCGATTGCTCTTCCCCTGGCAACGATAAAACATCGTTACCTTTTCCGTAAAACCGTTCTGAAAAGGGTGGACGGTTGATCGTCGCACACACACCGAGCGGTCACCCTGAGCAGCATCCTATGAAGGACATTTTTGTCTCTGTAAGCACAATGCGTGGCGCATCCCGTTGGCTCCCCGCCGGGCTGCGAACTCTGGCGTTGGTGGTCGCCATTGAGCAGGCCTCCGCCGCCACCTTCGTCGTCACCAGCACGACGGATAACGCTGTGGATCCCGGTCTGCGTCGCGCCATCAACGACGCCAACGCCAATCCCGGCCCGGACGTG
This sequence comes from Candidatus Methylomirabilota bacterium, assembly GCA_035574135.1. GTDB lineage: Bacteria > Verrucomicrobiota > Verrucomicrobiia > Limisphaerales > DATLZF01 > DATLZF01. Next base: position 1,782 of record DATLZF010000345.1, on the reverse strand, counting down.
ATCGTCTTCCAGTTCGCGTCGTATCCGGTGACGCTCGGTCTCAACGCGGCCCTGCCGCCCATCACCGAGGGCGTGGTCATTGACGCGACCGAGGGCGGCCCGTGCCAGGCGGGCGCTCCGCCGCGCGTGCAATTCGACGGCGCAGGGCTCGGGCCGACCAATGGATTGACCATCGACACGCCCGAGCCGGTCACGGTCAAGGGGCTGGCCATTTACCGGTTCGGCGGCGCGGGCATCCGGCTGGTGAACAACATGGACAGCGTCATCGCCGGCAATTATCTCGGCCTGGACATCCAGGGGCTGGTTCCGAATCCGGGCAACGGCTCGGGTCTGGTGCTGGAGTCCTGCACGCACGTGACAATCGGCGGCACCAATGAATGCGAGCGCAACGTCATTTCGGGCAACCAGCGCGGCGGCATCGAGGTTTACAATGGCGCCGACGCCCGCATCCTCGGCAACTTCATCGGCACGCAGCCCTCGGGGATGGCGGCGATGCCAAATCAATACGGCGTCGGCCTCTTCGGCGCGGTGCATTGTCAGGTCGGCTCCACGGCTGCGGGAGAAGCGAACGTGATTTCGGGCAATCAACTGTGGGGCGTGCAAATCCTCGGACCGCTCGGGGTCCCTCAGGTGAACACGATCGAGGGCAACTTCATCGGCACCGGACCAGGCGGTTCGCCGCCCCTGCCCAATGGGGCCGATGGTGTGTATTTCTTCGGCGGGCCCACCGGTAATCTGGTGCGCCGGAACGTCATTCGGTTCAACGGCGGCAACGGCGTGCTGGTGCTCGAAGGCATCGACAACACGATTGTCGAGAACGCCATCGCGGACAACGTCCGGCTCGGCATCGACATCTCCCCGGCCTTCGCCGTGAATCCCAACGATGGCTTCGATTTGGACGAGGGTCCGAATCGCCAGCAAAACTACCCGGAGATTTACATGTGCTCGGCGTTTCCGCCCACGAGCGGTCCCAAGGGAACCACCGTGCGCGCCCAGCTCCATTCCGAGCCGTTCACGACGTTCGCCATTCACTATTATTGGAGCCCGAACTGCGACCCGAGCGGCTACGGCGAGGGCCGTCATTATCTCGGCACCACGAACGTCACCACGGATGCGTTCGGCAACGCCGGCACGTTCACCGCGGGGTTCCCCGAGGTCATTCCGGTGGGCACCTACATCACGATGACGGCGACGCATCCCGCCGGCAGCAGCTCGGAATTTTCGCTGTGTTCGTGTCCTGTGGTTGGTGCCTCGGGGGTCATCCACCACGCCGGCCTGCCGCACGAACCCATCGGCGGCGCCGCGCTTACGCCCCGGCCCGATGGCACGCTGCAAGTCAGCGGGTCGGCCGCCGGCAGCGAAGGCCCATTCGGTGTTCACATCGGGCTGGGCCGCGCGCAGGGGTGGGTGGGCCAGTTCGACAGGCTCCGGATGGAGCCGGGGCAGACGCTGGCAATGGAAGTCAGCGTGCCGGAGACGCCCAACGGGCCGGAGACGGTTGAGGTGGTCAAGGTCGTCGTCATCCAGCAACCGGCTCCGGAGCCGCCCCTCGTGGAAATCTCGACCGCTCTCTACACCAATCGCGGCCCGTTCCAGGTGAGGGAGATCGATCCCAACGGCCACAGACTGGGCTCCGGCAACGTCCCCGCTGGCGGCCGTTACCCACTGCCGATTTGTTCCAGCAACGGCGCGCTGGGCGTGGCCGCCGTGGGCGTGGTGCGGTTGTCATCCGGCGCCCGGGCAATGATGATGCAATTCATCGATGACGGCTACGGCCCGGCC
>DATLZF010000344.1:0-3184 GCA_035574135.1 Candidatus Methylomirabilota bacterium | reverse complement strand
GTTGACGAACGACTTCTTCGTCAACCTGCTCGACATGCGCACCGAGTGGAAGTCGGTGTCACCGTGCGGCAACGCGTTTGAGGGCGTGGATCGCAAGACCGGCAAGTCGAAGTGGTCCGCCACCCGCGTGGACCTCATCTTCGGCGCGAACTCCCAACTGCGCGCCTTTGCCGAGGTCTATGCCTGCGCCGATGCGGAGAAGAAGTTCGTGCAGGACTTTGTGGCCGCTTGGGCCAAGGTCATGAACCTCGACCGCTTCGACCTGAGGCAATAGAGGCCGTTGTTCGAACGGATTCCCGCCAAGCTGCCGGCCTCTTGACCGGAGGGAGGCTGGCAGCTCGGAGCCGCGGGAAGCCTCGCCTTGCGATGATGGGCGCGCTCAGCGCCAAGGGACGTTCGGCGCCCCGTCACAGCTTCAGCCGGCGTGCGGCAATGCACCGACGCGTCGAAGCTCGGACCCCGGACGTTTGACTCGGATCGGAGGGGCAGTTAGCCGGTGCTGCCCGCGACGGAACGGGGCGTGCCGTCCGGCTGCGGCTCCACTTGCATCCGGTGCCGCCCCACCAGCCATTCGAAGATTGGCGATGCCATCAGGGTGGTGACCACCGCCATGATCACGAGGGTGGCAAAGAGCGCGGGTGAGATGACGCCCCGCTGGAGCCCGATGTTGATGATGATGAGTTCCATGAGCCCCCGCGCGTTCATGAGGGTGCCGATGCCAAGCGCTTGCCGGTTCGGGAGGCCGGTGGCGCGGGCCGCCAGCCAGCAGGCGCACCCCTTGCCGGCGATGGCCGCCAGCAGGACCAGGCCGGCCATGCCCCACAGATACGGCGAGTCGAGCAGCCCGATGCGGGTGTTGAGTCCCGAATAGGTGAAAAAGAGCGGCAACAGCAGCGCCACGGTCAGGGGCTGAATGCGATCAATCAACGTTTGCGCCACCAAGCCGCGCGGCATGGCGGCTCCCATGACGAACGCGCCAAACACCGCGTGCAATCCGATCAAATCCGTGAACCACGCGCCCAGCGACATGAGCGCCAGGCAACACACGAATTCTCCATCCGCCAACGCCCCCCGCTTCGCGATACCCTGGGCCCAGCGCGCCAACAGCGGGCGGACCACCAGCAACGTTGTCATCACGTAGGCGATGCCTCCGCCGATATTGAACAGGGCGTGGCCGGGGTCGTGATCGAAGCTGGCCAGCACCACGGCCAGCAGACACCAAGCGGCGGCGTCGTCGATGGCGCCCGCGCCCAGGGCCACGGTTCCCATCGTGGTGCCGGCGAGGTTTTTGAAATGAATGATGCGCGCCAGCATGGGGAACGCCGTGATGCACATCGACGCGCCGAGGAAGACGGTCGCCTCGAATAACGACGTCCGTTCCGGAAACAGTGACGTGTGGCGGAAGAAATACCACCCCAGCGCGGCGCCCAAAAGAAACGGTGTGATCATACCCGCGACCGACACGGCCACCGCGCTGCGCAAACGCTGGTGGATGATATCCACGCGGAACTCCAGGCCCACGACGAACATGTAGGCCGCCAGGCCCAACTGCGACACGGGAAACAACACGCGCATCGAGTCCGCCGGAAAGAGCCGTTGGAACGTCTCCGGCCAGAACAGACCGAGCAACGACGGGCCGAGCAACACCCCCGCGATCATCTCCGCCACCACCTGGGGCTGGCCTGCGCGCCGCGCCGCCAGGCCCACGACCTGGCAGAAGAGCAGAATGACCGCGATCTGCAGGAAGAATTGAATCGCCAGTTGCAGATGGTTCACGCGCGCGATTCTAACCGCGGTGATCGAGGTAACGGAAATATCTTCTCGCTATCGGGGTGATGCTGTGGCGGCATCACGGCGGACGATCGATGGAACTGAGGCATCTTCGCTATTTTCAGGCGGTGGCCGAGGAGTTGAACTTCTCGCGCGCCGCCCGCCGGTTGCGCATTGCCCAGCCGGCGCTCAGCCGCGCGGTCAAAGAAATCGAAACGGCCCTGGGCGCTCTGATGTTCGAGCGCAGCCGGCACCACGTGCGGCTGACTTCCGCCGGAGCCGTGTTGCAGCGGGAGGCGGCCCTCCTCCTGGAGCGGTGGGAAGAGCTGGTGGCGCGCGTTCGGCGGACGGCCGCCGGGGAAGAGGGCGAACTGCGACTGGGCTACATCGGCCCGCCGACCCAGCCGTTTCTGGGGCGGCTGTTGCACGAATACCGGCGACGGTACCCTCTGGTGTCGCTCCACTTGGAGGAGCGGACGCCCGAGCGGGTCTGGGAAATGGTGGCCCGGGGCCGGCTTTCGGCGGCGATCACGCGGCCGGTTAAGATGCATCATGCGCTGGGTCTGAAGACCCTGTTGCTGCGGGATGAATGTCTGGGAGTGGCCGTGCCGGTGGATCACGCATGGGCGCACCGATCGGCGATTCCCTGGAGCGCGCTCGAGGGGCAGGCACTCATCGTGCTCGCGCGCCGCGAGGGGATGGGATTGCACGACGCTGTGCTGGCCGGGTGCCGTCAGGCCAGCTTCGCTCCGAGACTGGCGCACACCCCGAGCCTCATTGGCACGGTCTTGAGCTACGTGGAAGCCGGGGCCGGGTTGGGTATCGTGACGGAGTCGGTCATCGCCGCGCCCTCGGTGTTACGGTTCGTGCCGCTGAAACCCGAGGTCAGCGTGCCGCTTGTGCTCGTCTGGCAGGAAGATGAAGACACGCCGGCGGTACAGCGTTTCCGTGAGTTGCTCCAAGCTTGGAAGAACGACGGTCGGCTGTGGCAGGGAAGGTAAGTCACGAATGCCGGATTGTCGCGGAGCTCCGGCCGGTGTGCCGCGAGTACCCGAGGTATGGGATCCAACCCACGCTGGCGCGGCGCGAAACGGCCGGCGAGAGTCTGTACGGCGAAGGTGACGGCGACGCGCGGTCGGGTCCGATTCAGGGTCCGCCCATGTCGGCCCGCGTTTCACACCGGAGGGAATGCTCCGATGCGCGTTGGTCGCCGTAACTCAAAAATAGGTGTTACCGAAGATTGAGGCGGACGGGGGTCCGTTGACTCAAAAATGGTGTTACCCAATTTCTCCCCAATTTGAGAACGAAGGAAGCCGGCCGGATCACCCCGGCCCGGCTTCCCTCGCTCCCGTTTCTTGGGGGTCAGGGGCGTTGTAACTACTGGCCGGCCCCGGTCAAGTCTGCGTCCACTGTC
>DATLZF010000343.1:0-2590 GCA_035574135.1 Candidatus Methylomirabilota bacterium | reverse complement strand
ACTGCCGCTCGAACCCGGCCGGACATGTTTCCCGAACGAATACTGCTCGCTCTGCGACGAAACCAAACCCAAGCGCCAGCTCCTCGCCCGGGTGGATGCCACGGGCACGAAGCTCGTCCCCATCATCGACTCCCGGGAAGGCGTCTGGGGCATCCGCCCGCGCAATCGCGAGCAGCATTTCGCCTTCGACGCGCTGCTCGATGACCGCATCAAGCTCGTCACGCTCATGGGCAAGGCCGGCACCGGCAAGACACTGCTCGCCATGGCCGCCGGTTTGAAAAAGACCGTCCATGACCGCGAATACCGGCGCGTCATGGTCGCCCGCCCCACCATCTCGATGGGCAAGGAACTGGGCTTTCTCCCCGGCACGCTGGAGGAAAAGCTCGATCCGTGGATGCAGCCCATCCACGACGCGCTCGAACTGCTGGGCGATTTGAACATGGGCCAGGGCGAACGCCGCAGCAGCGACCTGTTGCGTTCGGGCATGATCGTCGTCGAGGCCTTGAGCTACATCCGCGGACGCAGCATCCCCAGCCAGTTCATGGTCATTGACGAGGCGCAGAACCTCACACCGCTGGAAGTCAAGACCATCATCACGCGCGTCGGTGAGGGCACCAAGATCGTCTTCACCGGGGACCCCTGGCAGATCGACAATCCGTACGTGGACTCCGCCTCCAACGGCTTCAACTACATCGTCAGCAAGTTCCGCGACCACGCCATCGCCGCCCATGTCGAACTGCAAAAGGGCGAGCGCAGCGAACTGGCCGAACTGGCCGCAAACATCCTCTGAGCGCGCCGCGGAACGCGGACTTGCAGTCCGCCTGAACCGCTCACCCTCCGGTCGCGGTCATCCTGGCGGAAACGCCGTCCTTTTCCCTTGCGCGTCGCAAGCGGGTCACAGACCCGCGTTCCTGCACATCCTGCAAACCCCGTCCGGCATCCGCCAAAAAACGCCAAGCATCCGCGGCCCGGACGGCCAACGTGTCTCGCGCCCGGCGGCGTGCCGGCATGGAAGTCGAGATCACCAGCGACGTTCGGTTGAGCGGCGAGCAAAGCAGGCTTCTCAGCCTGCACTCGTTCCTCAACATTCTGAACGTGCTTGAGGGCGAGTTGGAGCTGCTGGGCCTGGGCGTGGACGACGACGAGCTGCTTGCCCCGGTCATCGCCCTCGCGGTGGCGTTGCGGAACCACCTGGGCCGGGAGGGTGTGAACACGCACTGGGCGCGCTGGCTGGCGCAACTGGAGCGGATCTTCGAGGCCAGTGTGCCCCGCCTCATTGCACGGCGCCCGGAGCTCGGAGACAGCCCTCAGGCGTCCGAATCCATCGCCAACATCCGCTCCATTCTGCGCGTGCTGGACGCGCGCACCGCCGAACGACTGGCGCGCCGCGATGCCCCCGGCCGCTGGGTTCGCCACGACGTGTCCGCCCTGCTCGACAGCTTCCGCAACTTCTTCGCCGCCGTCGAACGCAACAGCAAGGGCCGCTATCGCATCGTTTCCAACATCGCTGCACAGGAGGAGCGCGACTATGTCGTGAACCTCAAGATCGAAAGCGTGAACGGGAATACGATCATCATGCCGCCCGAACTGCAGGATGTGTTTCGCGACCTCATCGCCAACGCCCGCAAATACACGCGGCCAGGCGGCGTCATCACCGCGGGCTTGTTCGAGGACGCCTCGCGCATCCGGCTGGTCGTGGAAGACACCGGCGTTGGCATCCCACCGGATGAAATCGAGAAGGTCGTGGACTTCGGCTACCGCGCCTCCAACGTCCGCCATCTGCCCACAAAGGGCGGCGGCTTCGGACTCACCAAAGCGCACGCCGTCGCGAAGGCCCTCGGCGGCCGCATGTGGATCCGCTCCACCGTCGGTGTTGGCACGCGCGTCACCATCGACATCCCAAGACCGGACACGATCTCTGCCGCCGGCACCCAAACCGCCTGACCCAAAACAGCGCTGGACGCCCCGGAAAGCTTTCGCTTTCCTTGCCGCATGAGAGCACCCCTTGTCAGTGGCTGGACGGCGCTATGCCTGGCGTTCCTCCCCAGTGGGGCGAGCGTCCGTTCCCAGGTTCCCCTCCCCCGGGCCAAGCCCGTTCCCCGGATGCAGGCCATTCCGCTGCCACACGACCAGGTTTCCTTCGAGCGCGACGGCGTGGAGATCGCGCGCTACCACTTCGATCCCACGGACGAGCGGCCTTTCGTTTTCCCCGTCATCGGGCCGTCCGGCAAATCGCTCACACGCATGGGCCATCCGCACGATCCTGTCGGCCACAGCCATCACAACTCCGTCTGGATCACCCACAACGACGTCAACGGCACCGTCTTCTGGAGCGACAAGGGCGACGGCAAGATCATCCACCAGCGCATCGAGCGGCTGGACGACGGCGATGAGGAATGCGGCGTGCTCACGGTGAACCATTGGATCGGCAAGGAAGGCAAGGTGCTGCTGGAAGAACGCCGCCGCACCGCCGCACGTCCGCTGCCAAACAAGGAATGGTTTCTCCTGCTCGACCTCGAACTCACCGCCAAGGGCGCGCCCGTGACCTTTGGCAAATCCGCTTTTGGCCTCGTGGGCGTGCGCATGGCCA
>DATLZF010000342.1:0-4996 GCA_035574135.1 Candidatus Methylomirabilota bacterium | reverse complement strand
CGTCGATGGCCACTTCCGCCAGGTGCTCGAAGAAACGGGCATGAGCGTCAAGCACGAGTTCGAGATGGTGCGACTCGCGAGGAAGATGGACCTGTTCACCATCGTCTATGTGGCCACCCCGGACGAAGCGCGTGCGATGGCCGAGGCCGGCGCGGACGCCATCATCGCGCACGTGGGCACCACCGTCGGCGGCAGCATTGGTGTAAAAAAGGCCGTGGTGTCGATGGATGAAACGGTGCGCCGATGCCAGTCGATCATCGACGGCGCCAAAAAGGTCCGCAAGGACATCATCTTCCTCAGCCACGGCGGCCCGATCGCCACGCCGGACGACGCCGCCTACGTCAATGAACACACCGACTGTGTCGGTTTCGTCGGCGCGTCCAGCCTCGAACGGCTGGCGGTCGAAGACTCGCTCACACAGTTGACCCAGCGTTTCAAACGAATCCCCGTACGCCGGGAAGCACTCAAAGCCCTGAAATGGAAGTAACCCCCTGCCCCCCGGGCAGAGGGATGGCGCGCCCTCCCCCTCACCGGCACTGCGCCGCCGCGCGTCGGTTGAAAGCGACGACATCGGCGTAACGCACCCCTGTGCCCCCGAAGATATCGAGAGCCGATCCGATGGTCAGGTCGATCCGGCCTCGACCGAGGCGGGTCACCAGCTCGAGGTCGTCCATCGAGCGGGCACCTCCGGCGTAGGTGACCGGGATCGGCGAGCTGGCGGCCAACCGAGTGACCAGTTCCGTATCAATGCCCTGGCAAAGGCCCTCCACGTCCACGGCGTGGACCAGGAACTCGGCACACGCGTGCGCCAGCCGTTCCAGAGTCGCGGCGGAAACGGTCAGATCGGTAAACTTCTGCCAGCGGTCCGTAACGACGAAGTACTCGTCTCCACGTCGGCGGCAACTCAGGTCCAGCACCAGGTGCTCACGTCCCACCCGGCGAACAAGGTCGTCGAGGCGGCTTTCGTCCAACCGGCCGTCGCGGAACACCCACGAAGTTACGATCACATGCGACGCCCCGGCTTCAAGATAACCGATGGCGTTGTCCGCGCTGATGCCGCCGCCCACCTGAAGGCCGCCCGGGTAGGCGGCCAGGGCGGCCATGGCTGCGGGTTCGTTGCCCGGGCCCAACATGATGACATGGCCGCCCGTGAGCCCGTCGCGTCGATACAGTTGTGCGTACCACTCAGCGGGCCGTTCCGAGACGAAGTTGGTGCGCAGGCCGGCGGCGTCGGCACTCAGCGTGCCGCCGACGATTTGCTTGACCCGGCCCTCGTGAAGATCGATGCACGGACGGAACATGGCCGGAGGCTAAAAGGCCACCGCAGAGGGTGCAACGGACAAACGCGCGCTTTCCGGTCGGACGACAGAGCGGGAGGGCAAGGGGTGGTCCCGAATCCGGCAGCGCCCGATGCTGCGGGCCACGGAGGCAAGAGAACGGCCCGTTGACGTCCCATGCCGCCCGACCCGTGCGGCGCCAAGCCGATGGCCGCCCAACTCCGCCCGAACGGTTCCCGGTCTGCCGGGTTGTTCACGACCCCGGATCACATCCTTGGCGACTCGCTCAGAACCAATCTCGGAGATTCAACCACAGCAGTCGCCCGGTCATGGCCAGCGCCACAGCGACGAAAACGGGCCGGATGAAATGCGCGCCGCGGCGGATGACCACGCGCGAACCCAGCCACGCACCAAGCCACTGCCCGGCGCCCATCACCACCCCGGCGGCCCAGTTGATCTGGCCGAGGCCGGCGAACACGGCCAGTGATCCGACGTTGCTCGTAAAGTTCATCATCTTGGTGTGGGCCGTGGCCCGGAGCAGGTCGAAGCCGAGCCCCCACGCCAGCGCGACCACCCAGAAGGATCCCGTGCCCGGGCCAAAGAAACCATCATAAAACCCCAGACCCAGCCCGGCGCAGAAGAAGAAGGGAGCTGGCGCCATCCGGGCCGGTCGCTCGATGGCGCCCACCGGAGGTCGTAGCAGGATGTAGAGGGCGATCCCAACCAGCAAACAGGGAATCAGGAACCGCAGCAGGACAGGATCGAGTTGGCCGACCAGCAACGTCCCCAGGACGGCGCCGACAAACGTCCATCCCACGCCGGATCGGCATGGGGTCCAGTCGATCAGCCCCGCACGCCCATAGTGCCACGCGGCGCTGCCCGAGCCGAACGCGGCCTGAAGCTTGTTCGTGCCGAGCGCCAGTGACGGCGGCAGACCGACGTTGAGCAGGACCGGAATGGTGATGATGCCGCCGCCACCGGCGATGGAGTCCACCCAGCCAGCGCAGAAGCCCGTCACAAAGAGCGCCGGATGCAGCCACCCGGAAGTCACGCCAGCGATGGAAGGGTTCAAACGCCCGGCCGTCAACCGGAACCGGCTACGAGCGAGCCGCGATGGTCACAAGACGCCAGCTAAGGTTCCGACGTTGCGTTGCCGATGCTTCCTTCGTAAGCGCAGCGGGCCGTGGGGCTCGCGGCCTTGTGACTCATGACCACGAGCGAAGAGCGGAGCCAGTCGCGGATCGTCCGGGAGCGAGGTTGGGAACCGAAAGTTCTTTCGCGGCCATCCGAGACCGACGCATCGCCGGCCTCCCGACCGGTCCGTGGAACGCCGCCATCGGCCCGCTTCGCCGATCCCATGGCCCGGGCATTGTTGGGCTCTGTTCCCGATGCGGTGTTGGTGCTGAAAAAGGATGGCACCATCGAAGAGTATTATGAGGCGAAGGAGGGCGAGTTCCTGTTGTCGAGCGAATCGATGCTCGGGCGGCGCCTGAAAGAGCTGCTGCCCGGCCCGACGGGGCAGATGGTGACGCACTACTTGGAGAAGGTTTTTCGTACCGGCCAGTCGCAGGTATTCTCCTTTCATCACGCCGGGGCGGGACGAATGCGCGTGTACGAATTCCGCCTGGCCGTGTCCGCCGCCACCGAGGCAGTGGCGCTGGTGCGGGACGTGACGGACCGTGAACTTCTCGAGAAGGAGATCGTGGAGAGCAGCAACCGCGTGCAGGCACGCATCGGGCAGGATCTGCACGACGGTCTGGGCCAGCATCTGACCGGCATCACCTTTCTGAGCAAGGCGCTCGAGCGCAAACTCGCCGCACGCTCGCTGCCCGAGGCGGCGGAGGCCGCCGAGATCGGCCGGCTGGTGATGGGCGCATTGTCCCAAACGCGCAATCTGGCCAAGGGGCTCTTCCCGGTGGAACTTCAGTCGAACGGCCTCGTGCCCGCTCTCAACCAACTGGCCGAGACGGCGGAGGACCTGTTCCAGATTTGTTGCGAATTGAAGGTGGCCGAGGGCGTCGCGGTCAACGACCCCGATGCGTCCATGCATCTGTTCCGCCTGGCCCAGGAGGCGATCAACAACGCCGTCAAACATGGCAAGGCCAGGTCCGTGTTCCTGACCCTGCAACCCGAGGGCGATGATCGCCTCGTTCTGCGAATCGAGGATGACGGCATCGGCATTCCCCCGGATCGCACACAAAGCGGGGGACTCGGCCTGCGCATCATGAACTACCGCGCACAGAAGCTCGGTGGCACCATCGAAATCGTGCCCGGCCCCGCCGGCGGCACGCGCGTTACCTGCTCGTTTCCTTTGCCCGACGAAATGCGTTGAACCTCTCTCTTCCTATGGTGAACAAGAAAGACCAGCCCCAAGCCCAAGCCCAAGTGAAGATGAAACCCAAGACCCGGGTGCTGCTGGTGGACGACCACGCCATCCTGCGCCAGGGTCTGGTCCGCCTCATCAATCACGAGGCCGACATGACCGTGTGCGGCGAGGCCGAAGACGCGGCCAAGGCCTTTTCCGCCGTCGAAACCCTCAAGCCCGACATCGTGGTGGTGGACATCTCGCTCAAGGGCAGCAACGGCATCGAACTGATCAAAAACCTCAAGGCCCGCTACCCCGATCTGCCCATGCTCGTGCTTTCGATGCATGACGAATGCCTCTATGCCGAGCGGGCGCTCCGGGCCGGCAGCCTCGGCTACATCATGAAGGAAGAAGCCATCGAACAGGTGCTGGTGGCCATCCGCCGGGTTCTTGCAGGGGAAATCTTCCTGAGCGAAAAGATGAAGAGCCGCATGCTCCAGACGATGGCCCACGGCAAGGGCAAGGTGATCACCTCGCCCATCGAACAGTTGACCGACCGGGAACTGGAAGTCTTCCGCCTGATCGGCGAAGGCCACAGCACCCGCCAGATCGCAGGGGAATTGCATCTGAGCATTCGCACCGTGGAAGCCTACCGCGAATACATCAAGGCCAAGCTCAATCTGAAGAACGCCACCGAACTGGTTCAGCACGCCTTCCACTGGGTACACCAGCAGGCGGCGGCGTGATCCCTCCTTGGCGTCCTCGATCCTTCCCGCCGGCTACGAGCAAGCCAGTTCGATAACCTGGCCGCAGAGGCACTCGATGCGGATGCCGGTCACCTGGTCGCCCGTGCGCTGGAGCATGACCTTGGGCTGCGGAGCACCGCCCGCCGGCCGTTCGGAAGGCAAGCCCGCTTGATCGAAGGACTTGAAATCAGGTGAAGACCGGGCCTCTGGCATGACCTTGAGGCTGGCGCTGCCTTCGGCCGACCGGACCGATGGTGCGCGGGTCGGAACGAACGGAATGAAGGGCTCGGGCGTCACCGCTACAGAGACTTTCGGGCGCTGTTAATCTTGAGCATGACCGTGACGCGGCGGTTGGTCTCGTCCTCGGGATCCGTGTTCGGCATGGGAACGGTGTCGGCGTAGCCGGCCACTTTGCGAATCTGGCCGTCGGAAACTCCGTGCTCAATCAGCTTCCGTCGCGTGGCGGTGGAGCGGTCCGTCGAGATCTCCCAGTCCCCGTAGTCGGGCCGGATGGGCTTGTGACCGCTTTCGGTGTGGCCTTCGAGTTCGACGGTGAAGCTTTTGTAGAGCGAGATTTGCCAGGCCAGGGTGGAGAAGACCCACTCGCCGTAAGGGGTGAACTCGGCGCTTTGGGGCTTGAAGATGGGCCGGCGGGAACGGTCGAAGAC
>DATLZF010000341.1:0-2603 GCA_035574135.1 Candidatus Methylomirabilota bacterium | reverse complement strand
AGCGGGAGGTGGACGCGATGGTGCGGGCCATTCGCGCCGGGCTGATCTCGCGTGAGATGGCGGTCGCTTCTTTGGGCTACGACCTGGCTGAGGTGGACGCGCAGATCGCCTCTGGTAACAGCGCCGCCGACAAGCTCGGGTTAGTGCTCGATTCTGATCCCCGCAAGGTGACCCAACAGGGCAACCCTGCCCCACAACCAAAGGAGGAAAATCTGTGACCGAATTGCTCCATCGTTCTGCGGCCTTCCAGCCACAGTCTTTTGATCCCGAAACGCGCACCGTCTCGGTGATTTTCTCGTCTGGCGCCCCGGTTCGTCGGTTCGACTTCGACGGTCCCTACGAGGAGCGCCTCGATCTTGCGCCAGAGGCTGTTGACCTCAGCGAGCTCATCGGCGGCCCGGTGCTCAACAGCCACGACCGGTTCGACGTGAACAGCATCCTGGGCGTGGTCGAAACGGCTCAGGTAGACGGCCAGCGCGGGACCGCCACGATCCGGTTCAGCGAGCGGGCCGCCAGCATCATGGCCGACGTCCGTGACGGCATCATCAAGTCCGTCTCGGTCGGCTACGTCATCAACCAGAAGCGTGTGGATAAAGACCCCACCACCGGCACGCGCATTATCACCGCCACGCGGTGGACACCGAAAGAAATCTCCTTCGTCACCATCCCTGCGGACCCGGCGGCGAAGGTGAGAGGAGATAACATGGATAAGCCCACTGAACGGACCCATGCAAACGAAGTCCGCTCCATCGGCGAGTTGGCCGGCATGTCCGCCGAGCAGACCGCCAGCATGGTGGAGCGCAACCTGACACCCGACGAGGCCCGGCGCGAGGCCTTCGAGCACCTGAAGAAGCGCAACGGCCCACCGATCCGGACGGCGCACCCGGCTCACGTCAGAGCCATTGGCTATGACGATCCGGTTTTCCTCCGCAACGCGATGGCCGACGCGCTGTATGTCCGGGTCAATCATTCCCACCAAGCCGGCGAGGCAGCGCGCCCATACATCAACCGCCGCGTGGCGGACCTCGCTCGGGAAATCCTGCTGGTGCGAGGGTTCGAGACCATCGGCTGGAGCGACACGACCGTGATTGACCGCGCCCTCCACTCCACCAGCGACTTCCCCCTCTTGTTGGGCGACGTCGCCAACAAGGTGTTGCGGGAGATGTTGCAAGCGGCACCAGCTGCCATCAAGGCCATCTGCCGCCAGGCTACCATTCCCGACTTCCGCAACCGCTACTCGCTCCAGTTGGGCCAGGCCCCGACCTTGGAAAAGGTGAACGAACTGGGCGAGTTCAAGTCGGGCACCATCACCGAAGGCCGCGAGTCGTACAAGCTGGACACCTACGGAAAAATCTTTGGCATCAGCCGCCAGGCCCTCGTCAATGACAACCTGGGGGCCTTCTCCGACATCGGCAGGCTGTTCGCAGCATCGGCAGCGCAGTTTGAGGCGCAGTTCATCGTGGACCTGCTCACTGTGAACAGTGGTCTTGGTCCGGTGATGTCGGACACCAAGAAGCTGTTCGACAACGCTCATGGGAACCTGGCAGGCAGCGGTGCTGCGATCAGCGATACCACCCTTTCGGCTGCCCGGCTTGCGTTGCGCTCCCAAAAGGGCCTCGACGGTAAGACACCGCTCGACATTGCTGCCCGGTTCCTCGTGGTCCCGGCGGCGCAGGAAACGGCTGCGGAGAAGTATCTGGCGTCGCTCTACCCGGCCCAGGCCAGCAACGTGAACCCGTTTGCCGGCAAGCTGACCCTCATCGTTGATCCCCGCCTGGACGCGAAGTCCACCACGCGCTGGTACGTCGCCGCCGATCCCGCCCAGGTGCCGAGTATCGAGTACGCCTATCTGAGCGGCGCGGAGGGCGTCCAGGTGGAAACCAGGGCGGGCTTCGAAGTGGACGGGGTCCAGATCCGCGCGCGCCTGGACTTCGGTGCTGGCGTCCTGGACTTCCGTGGAATCTACGCCAATCCCGGAGCGTAATCTATGGCGCTCACCTTAACCCAACTGGAGTCTATGCGCGACGCCCTGCTGACCGCAATTGCGAGCGGGGAGTTGCGCGTCGAGTTCGAGGGCCGCGGGGTCACCTATCGCAGCGTGGCCGAGATGCAGGCGGCCCTCGTCACCATCGAGAAGGAAATCGAAAATCTGGGCGGCCGGGAGCGGCCGCGCCAGATCGTAATCACACCGAAAGGAATCTGAAAACCATGAAAAACTTTGTGCAGGAAGGCAAGACCATTACCGTGATCGCACCCGCCGCTGTGGTTAGCGGGCAACTCGTCGTCGTGGGTTCCATCGTGGGCGTTGCCGCCTTCGACGCCGCGTCGGGGGCGGAGGTGGAGATCACTACCCGAGGCGTCTTCGAATTGCCGAAGGTCCCCACCGACGTGATCGCCCAGGGAGACAAGCTTTACTGGGACTCGGCTCTCTCGCAGCTCACCAAGACTGCCGGGACCGGATCGAGACCCCTGGTCGGGTATGCGGCTGCTGCTGCGGGGAACGGCACGACCACCGTCCGCTGCGCCCTGCTGCCCACCATGCAGACCGGCCCGGCGTAAGGAAGCGAACGATTGGAGCTCCAGGAGTCTAAGGATATGGCAGG
>DATLZF010000340.1:0-4376 GCA_035574135.1 Candidatus Methylomirabilota bacterium | reverse complement strand
GCCGCGCGGCTGGGCATGAACGAAGACGCCGTGCGCCAGGCCCGCCACCGTCTGCGCCAACGCTTCCGCAAACTGCTCGAAGCCGCCGTCGCTCAAACCGTGGCGGATCCGACTCAGGTTCAAGCCGAGGCCCGCCATCTGATTTCCGTGTGCGCCTCGGATGCCCGCGGAATCGTCTGATAGCGTGTCTGAAAATGTGGGGCAGACATCCTGTCTGCCGGTTCGGGCGGCATCCTGCCGCCCGCCACACGGGGCAAGGATGCCCCGTCCACTGTCAGGCTGGAAGCCTGACCCACATTTTCAGACACGCTCTGATGGCGCCGCGAGAGTCTCCCGGTTGTCACATCGGGCGGGTTTTCCTGTTGAATTGAAGAGAATGGCCACGGCTGAACCCAAATGCCGCCAGTGCGGCGCGCTGTTGCCCCCGGACGCGGTCGCGGGCCACTGCGCCGCTTGCGTTTTGAGCCTGTTGCTGGAGCCGGGCCTCACCGGGGCGGAGCCGGAAGCCAGCAAGGTTTTCGGCCCCTTCCAACTGCTTGAGAAACTCGGCGAGGGCGGCATGGGCGTCGTCTGGCGGGCGCGTCAGCAAACGCCCAACCGGATGGTTGCCCTCAAACTCATCAAAAGCGGCTGGCTGGCGACCGAAAAGGAACGGGCGCGGTTCCGGACGGAGTTTGAAGCCGCGGCGGCGCTGGATCACCCGAACATCGTGCCCATCTACGAAGTGGGCGAGCAGGACGGCCAGCTTTACTACACCATGCGGCTTGTCGAGGGCGGCTCACTGGCCGCGCGCCTCTCGAATCCTGGCGCGTCCCTCCCGCACCGCGACGCGGCGACCCTGCTGGCGCGCATCGCCCGCGCCGTCCATCACGCCCATCAACACGGCGTCATTCACCGCGACCTCAAACCCTCGAACATTCTGCTGGACGCGCAGGGCCAGCCGCACGTCACCGACTTCGGCCTGGCCAAGCGCCTGGATGCGGACGGCGACTTCACGTTGACCGGCACCGTGCTCGGCTCGGTCCATTACATGGCGCCGGAACAGGCCGGCGGTGAAACCAAGCGCGTTTCCACCGCCGCCGACATCTACAGCCTCGGAGCGATTCTCTACGAACTGCTGTCCGGCCGCCCGCCCTTCGTCGCCGAAACGATCCCGGCGCTGCTGCGAAAGGTGGTCGAAGCAGAGCCGCAGCCGCCCTCAAACGTCATTCGCCGGCGTGAGGACGCTCACTCTGCACCATCGGAAATCCAAAATCTGAAATCCAAAATCGACCGAGACCTCGAAACCATCTGCCTCAAATGCCTGGCCAAAGACCCGGCCCGCCGCTACGGCTCGGCCGAGGCGCTGGCCGACGACCTCGAACGCTGGCTGCGCCGCGAGCCGATCAGCGCCCGGCCGCCCACGCCGTGGGAACGGGCCCTGCACGCCGTGCGCCGCCATCCCGTGCGCGCCGGCCTGGCCGGCGTGGCGCTGTTGGCCGCGGCGCTCACCGGCACTTTCTTTTACGCCAGCCAGCGCACCTACTTCTGGCTCATGGCCAAGATCGCGGACGAACACCTGATCGTGCCGCCGCGGGAGGATGGCACGTTCCGGTTGAACCTGACCGACGAAACCGGCCCGCGCTGCTCTTACAACTTTTGGAAGTACCCTTTCGGTTCCTACTACGACCGCTCGATCAATGGCCGTTACGCCCGCTTGGAGTTCAGCGGCGTTCCACCTGAGGTCGCCGCCACCCTGCGAGTGCAGGTCTGGAGCGACGTGCCCGGCTACGCCGATCTCGCCCGGACACCTGTCTTGACCAACGGCGCCATTTTCCACCTCGACATCGGCCAGCGCCGCGAGCGCGCCTACTACTTCAGCGAAGTGAACTTCGCCGCCAGCAACATCCTGGCCCGTTTCCCCGACGCCGCCCTGCGCGTCATGCTGCTCGGCCGCCGGGGCGACGCCGACCCCTACCGCCCCGCGGGCAAACTCGAACGGCGTGAGCGGCAGTAGCTTGGCCGCGTCGCGCCAGAGTCCAATCCCGCTATCCCCCCGTCTGGGCACCCACGCGACGCGAGCCTTGAATCGTCAGGAGGCAATGATAAACTCGCTTCGCATGAGCACGCTCGCCGAAATTGAAGCCGCCGCCGATGCGCTGTCGGCGCGGGAGCAGGAGGAACTTTTCCTGTTTCTGGCCGCCCGATTGCGTGCCGGCTCAGGGCGGCTTCCGCCGCCACGAGAGTTCAGCCGGGAGCAAATCCAAGCGTGGATTGCCGATGACGAGGAGGGGATGCGGCGCTTTCGAGAAGGCCAGTGAGACTGTTTCTCGATGCGAGCGTGCTGCTGGCGGCAGCAGGATCACCGCGCGGCTCTTCCCGCGCGCTTTTTTTGTACGCCCCGGCTCGGACATGGAGGCTGGTGAGCAGCCCGTATGCGTTAAACGAAGTGCTGCGAAATCTTCCAAAGCTGCCGCCGGATGCGACGACGGAGTGGTTGCGGCTGCGTCCACTGGTCACGGTGGTGGACGACATCGTGTCCATGGATCGTCCGGTCATCTTTGCGGCCAGCAAGGACCGCCCGATTCTGTTCACCGCGCTGGCGTGGGCGGAGGTGCTACTCACGTTGGACAAGGTGGATTTCTCCGATTTGCTCGGCGGATCGTTTTACGGCCTGGCCGTGCTGTTGCCATACGAATTCCTGTCTCGCGAGCGGGCCGCCGGACGCCTGTAAGTGGGATGGGCTTTCGGTAGGCGAGCGAACTCGCCATCGCTTCCCCGACGCCGCCCTGCGCGTCATGCTGCTCGGCCGCCGGGGCGACGCCGACCCCTACCGCCCCGCGGGCAACTTGGAGCCGCGCGAGCGGCAATAACCAAACGGCAGGCAGTCGAGCGCTCGTCAAACGACTGCCGCACAGGCCCGTCCACGGGTTTCAAAGGGGGTTCGCAGATTCTCCCACTTTTCCCTGTCACACTTGTCCGCAAATCCTGTTGAGGGGGATGAAAGCACACGAATGCGCACCAACCTCATGAAAACATGTTACTTCACTCTCGCGGGCCAGCGGCTGGGGGCCGCAGCGGTAATTGTTCAAGCATTGGCCATCGCCGTTGTGATCTGGGCCGTTCCGTTGCCCGGTCAGGCGCGCCGCGACGTTTCTTCGTCACACGAGCCATGCGGGAGCCGCCTTACCGTGCCATACGGTGCGGAGTTCTGGCGGAACGCTCCCTCCGGTGCCGCGCCCGACCTGGTGGGAGCTATACAGCGTGTCCGACATGCCTTCCGCCCTGACGCGGCCTCTGGCCGGTTCGCCGTCGAGGCTGCGGCCTACCGTGCCGTTGCCGGGCCACACGGCCTCGAGTTCACGGCCAAGGCGCCGAGCTTGAGCGACGACGTTCCACCTGCCCGGGCCTTGTTGCGGACCAGATCGATCCGCATGGGAACCAACTGGATTTATCGCGCCTCGGAGCAGAGAGGGCTGGCTTGGTCGGCGACGGGCAACACCGCCGAAGTCGTCCTGGATTCGGCAATGAGGCTGACCGAGCATCTTTTTGCCGGTCCCGACGGAGTGGAGATGACGTGGATTTTGCCAAGGCCAATCGCTCCCACAGGGGCTTGGCAGGTCGAGGTGGAAGTACGCGGTCTCGAGCACGCGGGCTCAAGCGGCCCGGGGCATCATTTTGCAGATGCTCGCGGAGTGGCAAGAGTCCGCTGGGGAACGGCCACGGCAGTGGATGCCCGTGGCACACGCTGGCCGGTGCCGGCGGTCCATGAGGACGGATGCCTGCGCATGACGGTGGAGGAATCCATCCTCCGGGCTGCGCAGTATCCGTTGGCGCTCGACCCGCTGGTCGGCGCCGAGTTCGGCATGGATACACCGGTGCCGGCCCCGGGCGTGGGCGCGGAATGGCAGCCAGCCGTGGCCTCCGACGGGGCCAATTACCTTGTCGTTTGGACGTTTCAGCGCGACGCGACGACGACCAACGACATCTACGCGGCGCGGATCGGTTCCACCGGTGCGCTGCTGGATCCCTTCGGCATCGCCATTGCCACGGCGACCAATGCGCAGGCCAATCCAGCCGTCGCCTTCGCCAACGGGACCTTTCTGGTCGTTTGGGAAAACGGGAGCGGCAACCAGTCGGACATTCACGGCGCCCGGCTAAGTGCGGGCGGCGTGCTGTTGAATACGAATCCCATCGTCATCAGTGCCGCCACCGGCAGCCAGACCAAGCCTGCGGTCGCGGCCAGTGGCGGGACGTTTCTCGTGGTCTGGGAGGATACTCGCAACGTTGGTCAGGATATCTTCGGTGCGCGCGTGTCGGCCGGAGGCGAGGTGCTGGACGGGGCGGGACTTGCCCTCGCCAGCCACTTCTCGCCGCAAGGCGAACCGGCGGTGGGC
>DATLZF010000339.1:0-13093 GCA_035574135.1 Candidatus Methylomirabilota bacterium | reverse complement strand
CGACCCGAAGTTCCAAACCTTGATGCGAAACGTGTTGTTCCACTTCGGCGTAACGGCCAAGGGTGGAACACACCCATGACCGTGGGAGACCCACGGTGAGCCGTCGCGGAAGCGGAACGTCGCCTGAAGGCCGAGGCCCCCCGGGTTCATCGTCTCCAACCTCCCAGCCCGCATCACATCACCAGCCGCGACTCACCCTTCGGCAGATCGAAACAAACGAGCGCCGCGTCGGCCTCACGGCACCAAGTGCCGCCCTTGAGGTCAAGCGGCCTGGCGACCTCCCGGAGAGGACGGACACCATCGGCAGTGGCCAGTTCGGGAGCCCGGGTCGCCGGCCGGCTGATGCGCAAGGTGAAATCCGGACAGGCGAACGGGGCGCGCAACGCCACCGATCCTGCCTTGAATTCGGCGCGGGTCAGCTCCTTCGCCGCCCAGTAACGCGCGATTTCGCTCAACTTCATCCAGATCAGGTTGTCGTAGCGAGCGTGCAGGCGCCGCACGACCTCCCGCCACACCTTGAAACCGAGTTCCTCGCCGTTCCAGTACATGCCCGTCCAGTGCGCCAGCGCCAACGCCGGTTCTCCCCGCGCGATCACGTCCACCATGCGCCCGCGCTCGCCGTCCGCGGTGATGAACCGGTCCGCACCCGTCGGCGGCGTGTTGTCCCAGCCGCCCGTCCAATCCCCGGCGCAACCGATGATGCTCACGACGCACCGCGGGTCCGATCCCTCCAACCCGCTGGCGTACTCGACGCGCGGCGCCACGCTCTGGGCGCCCTCGCTGTAGAGGTGGCGGAAGTAATGCGGAATCTCCGCGCCAAAGACCTCGCGGACCGCGTGCAAGGAAGCCCGGGCCAATTGCGGCAGCGCCTTGTTGCCGAAGCCGCCCGGTGTCGTCACACCCTCGCAGGGCAGGCCGACGTTTTTCAGGATCCGCAAGGCGTAGGCCAGGTACTCCCCGATCTCGTCCGCGCTGCGACCCGTGGTCCATTCCCAGTTCTCCATGAACCGAAGCGAGTGGTCGGCGTGCGGATGGCCCGTCTTCAGGTCGATGACGCGCGTGTGCGTGACCATTTCCGGATGGATGTCCCAGTTCGGCAGCATCAATGAACGGACCAGTTCGAGGCTGTCGTTCAGCTCACGCTGGGTCCAGCCCGGCAACAGGCGATCCAGCCGCCCCACGCAGGCCGGATACGGCACGACGCTGTACTTGCCCTTGACGCCGTGCTCCGCGCACCACTCGCCGAACTTGCGGACGAAGGCATCGGGAATCTCCACCGGCCACTGGCGCCAGTTGCGATGGTAGGTCCTGTTCGCCCCCGCGAAGGCCGTGTCGAACTGCGGCATGGCGAACCGGTTCAAATTCACCAGGCACGTCGAGTCGTCGATGATGAGGCCAACCGGGACGCGGTGACGCGGGTTGAGCACCATCACCTCGGGATCTCGGAAGGGCCGGTCGCCCGGCGACTGAGCCCACACGCCCGGCCCGCCCAGCGCCAGGGCGGCACCCGTGGCGGTGTGCTTCAGGAAATCGCGGCGGGAAGTGGACTTCATGGGCGGCGAGCCACAAGCGGCCGTTTATCTCGTGCCCTCGGTCTCCGCTGGCAGCGGCACCTGGCCGGGCCGGCTCACATAGTAGAGCAGATCGCGCACTTCCTGATCGCTCAACGGCGCGAGCAATCCCTCGGGCATCATCGAGAGCTCGGTCTGGCGCTGGCTGGCGATCTCCGCCCGCGGAATGACGACCAGTTCGTTGGCCGTCTGCAGTTGAATGGCCGTATCACCCATGACCTTGACCACCCCGGTCAGGCTGCGCCCGTCACGGGTTTCGATCTCCGTGGTCCGGTATTCGTTCGGGATGACGGCATTCGGGTCCACGATGGTTTCGAGCAGGTAGGCCAGATCGCCACGGTTGGCGCCGGTGATGTCGGGACCCACCTTGCCCCCGACGTCGAAGAGCGTATGACATTGGGCGCAGACCTTGTTGAACAGCACGCGACCACGGCTGGCATCGCCCGGTTGCGAGTAACCGGCGGCGTAAATCCTCCGATACTTTTCGATCTCGGCCTTTTTGTCCGCGCTGCTTTCGCGCACCGGCCCGTATGCCTTGACCAGCAACGCCTGCGTGTCCGCGTCCTTCAGCCCCCGCAACTGCCGCAGAATGTCGGCCGTTAGATCTCGGGCCGAGATCTGGCCGGCCACGATCGATTCGAGAAGCGGCCGGGCAAAGGCCGGGCGCGAGACGAGGGTATTGAGCGCGTCGCGTTTGTGGGCATCGTCCAACCGGCCATACACGGCGAGAATGGCCCCGGGTGTCCGGGGATCGTTGTAGCCCGCCAGGGCGCGCAGCGCCGGCCCGCGCATCTCGGCCTCCGCCAAGAGCCCCAGCAACACGTCGGGCAGCGCCGGGTCCTTCACGTTGACGAGCGACTCCAAGGCCGCGCGCCGCGCGGGGACGGGCACGGTGGTGCCGGCCACATCCCGGCGCAAGGCCGCCAGGGCGCGTTCGCTGCCAAAGGTCACGGACAGCGAGCGCACCAGCGTGCGCACGTCGGCGTCGGCACTTTCGCCCAAACGCGACTCGACCGTGTCCCAGCCCTCGGGCATGGGCACGTTGCGGCGTCCCTTGAGCGCAGCCGCCAGGCCGGCGAGCATTTCGCGCTGCCGGGTGGCGTCCGTTTGCGCCGCCAGCGTCCGCGTGATCAGCGCGCGGGCCTCCGACGTGTCGAGGGTGGCGAGACGGCGGGTGGTGAAGTTGAGAATTCGCGGCAGCTTCGTCTCCACGGCGTGCGCCAGCACGGTTTCCGGCTGCGCTTCCACCAGGGGCTCGAGCGCGTACCAGTACATCAGCGGCAGGTTGTGGTCGGTGGCATCCTCCGCGCGTCGCAGGAGCCGTTGCAGCAGTTCCATGCGGAATTCGTCGCTCTCGATGCGCTGGGCCGCCGAGGCGAGAAACAGCCGCACCACGGCCGATGGATCCGACTCGGCGAGTTCGCGCAGGTCCGGGTCCGCCTCCAGGCCCTTGTCGTTGGCCTCCTGGATGAGTCGGCGGAGGTTCTCCGGGCTCTCGAAGGCCAGTTGAATCGTCCAGGCCCGCACCCATTCGTCGCGGCTGCGGAGGTTCTCGATGGCCGTCGGCGCGTCGAGGCTCCCGGTGAGATGCAGCGCCCACAGCGCCCGTAGCTTCGCCTCGGTGTCGGGCGCCGTGGCATACAGTTGCTTCAGGGCCGTGCGTGCGGCCGGCTGCAGGCCCAACCCCGCTGCCCGCTCCTGCAGCAGGCGCCGGGCGTGGCGGCTGAGGAACTCGTTTTTCGACGTCACCAGCTTGACCAGTTCCTCGTCGCTCAGCGCGGCCAGATCGCGCCGCGTCTGCCTCTGCTGGTTGTAAACGATCTTGTAAATCCGGCCGTTGCTGCGGTCGTGCCCATCCTCACGCCCATGATGGCACTGGTTCTTGTCGTACCAATCGATGACGAGCACCGAGCCGTCCGGATCGCAGAGCTGGTTGAGCGTCTGCGACCACTTGTCGTTGAAGTTGAGGAAATCCTTCCCGTGCCGACCCACGTAGCCCGAACCGCGGCGCTCGGGAATATCGACGTTCAACCGCTGGCCGTGAATGTTCCCCAGGAAAAGCCGGCCGCGATACTCGGCCGGCCAGCTCTCGCCCAGATAACACAACACCCCCGCGTGCGCGTGGCCGCCACCCGCGGCGTCGCTGCGCGCGTTGCCCGCGTGCGGACCGCCCGCGCCGGCCCAGTGCACGTGATCGCCGTGCTGTTTGATGTCCTCGTAGATGTGCGGGTGCACCGGCTTGCCGCGCCCTTTGCTGAAGCGCCGCGTCTCGGCCGGGCCCACCGGAAAATGCTCGCCGCCCTGCCGCTCGATGCGCGCGCCCTGGATCATGTGCCAGAAGTGCGGGATCACACACATCTCGGCAAAAAGCTGGCCGTGCTCGTTGAAGTCGATCCCCCAGGGATTGCTGCCGCCCTCGGTGAACACCTCGAAGACGTGGCGCACGGGATGATACCGCCACACGCCGGCATCCATCCACTGCCGCTCGGTCACCGGCGCGCCCGGCTTGCCGACGTGCGAAGGACAAAACACGCCATGACAGCCGTAGAGCCAGCCATCCGGCCCCCACGCGAACGTGTTCAACGTTTCGTGTGTGTCGGCCTTGTAATCCCAGCCATCCAGGAGAATGCGCGGATCCCCGGCCGGCTTGGGGTCATCCCAATCCCGCACCTGAAAAAACAACAGGTAGGGCGCCGCCCCGATCCACACGCCCCCAAATCCCACCTCGATGCCGCTGATCAGGTTCACATTCTCCAGAAACACCGTCTTTCGGTCGAACTTGTGATCCCCGTCCGTGTCCTCCAGCACCAGCACCCGGTCGCGTCCGCCAAAAATATCCTTCACCTGCGCCGGCGTGGGACGGGAGAGATCTGCGTCCGCGCCGCGTTCCTCGCGCGGCGGCTCACTCTGGCGGCGCGGATACGTCCGCCCCTCCGCCACCCACACGCGTCCGCGGTCATCGAGGCAAAAGGCGATCGGCTGCACCAGGTCGGGTTCGCTCGCGAAGACATGCATTTTGAAACCTGGCGGCAGCGTCGCACGCTCACATGCCTCCTCGGGACTCAAACCGGCAAAGGGAACGACATCCGCCGGCGGAGGTGAACTGGCCCCGAGAACAGTGCTTTGGGAGAAGAGCACAGCAACGACGAAATGAATGGCTCGATTCATGGTTTGATAGAGGTGCATCGCTCCAGACGCTAGCCGGCCCGGTACCATTCATCCACACCTGTTTTCGTCTCGGCAGACCGGCGGGCGGCCTGGTGCGGGGCCGAGGACAAACCGTGGCAGCATGCGCCTCATCCGACGGAGAACTTATTGTCTTACCTCTGCATGAACGGGCTTAACGGAGACCCCTCAAGCCCTCATGGTCTGCCGAAAGAACACTGGTAGATCGCGACCGCCAGTATCAGGAGAAAACAAGTGTGGAACGCTATCCAGCCCCAATACTCTCGCGGCGACTCCGCCCGCCGCACGACGGAAAAACCCCAGCCAAGTGCGCGTCCCGCAATCAACTCGAACAGCAGCAACCCCCAAACAGGTGCTGCCATGATGACGAATCCGGCAACCGGCACGTGCCATGAGGACTCCCCAAAACCCTGCCGCTGCACCCACGGCACGACGAGGCGCGCAGCCAACCAAAAAGCCGCAAGCATAACGGCCATCCCGAGGATGTGATATGTGAAAGCTCTCACGTCACGTTATCGGCCCCAGGATCAAGCTCAGAGACCACCGCCGGCGACACCCCGTCCCCTGCAACAGTCGCGAGGAAATCACCTGAACCGTCCGACTGCCCGGCGGGGCGGCGGTTAGAGCACATCGCTACCATTGCCGTGGCCTGCAAGGTTAAATGAGATAAAAAGCCGATCGGCCACCCCCACGAAGACAACTCGTCCGAAGGCGCAATCAAGCCCAGGAAGCCACGCAGCGGCCGCGGCACGAAGGCTCTCGTGATCGGACGGGTCCACGAGGGGATAATCGTCGTCCACCGCAACCAGGAGGATGTGGCCGTTTCCGGCCCGCCGTCCAGTTTTTCCGCCGAGCCTGTCTTTCACCATGGCCAGATACTTTTTGACCACCTCGGCATGGGGACGGGCCTCCCTGTGAACACGGACTTTGCGGTCGGCCGAACCCTTGCGCCCCGATGACAAGACAGGGCCGATCAGCGAAACACTGCCTTCGCGGGCGAGAACCTCCATACGGCGGGACTCGTCGTAACCGTCCTTCGCACACGTGATCTCGACGAATATCGTTGGTTCACCTCCGCCGACGCTGATACAGGCATCAAAGCTGTGATCCAAACGGTCGCTGCCGAGATTGGGTTTGACCACGACGTCGTCACGATCTCCGAATTCGCGATGGGCAAAGATCGCCAACGGCCAGATTTCCTCGTAAAACTTCTTGAGCAGCCGGGGATTCGCAGGTGGGTATGCTTTAGTCCCTGGCGTCGGTCCAAGCTCTTTGCATTTCTGATTCACCCATGCCCGCAGCTTGCCGGGCGAACGCGAACGCTCCATGTCCTCCTGATTAAGAATGTCCGATCCGCCCATAGATGCTCCGTCCTAGTCACCATGGCTTACGGTGAGACGAGCCAATGTGCCAGCTTTCCGAAAGCGTGGATGGCGCCCCGGCGGGGGGCCGGTGTGCCGAGCCACACTGTTGGTCCATTGACCGCAACAATGAAAGGAAAGCTGACACGATGAAAACCTACTCCCTCCGTCCGCACGCCGTCGATCCCCCCCGTCTGCACACGGGCCATCGGCCACTGCGCCCACCCTCTCCGCTCCGGCGCGCCCGCGGCGTCCGCGGCGTCCGCGCATCGCTCGAAGCGATGCTTGATGGCGGTGGGGCGAGGCTCCTGCCGAGCCGTGATGGAGAAGTTTGGGCTCCGCAGGAGCGTCGCCCTACCGAGACGGCGCGCCCGACGCCCTCAGGTGGTCCAAAGCAATTTACAAGGAAGCGGACAAGAAAAGACCCGGTGAAGTTGGACCGGGCTCGTTCAACCACTCATAGCTTTGAGGCTCGCGCCAGCACGCCCTCGTCGTGCTCCAACTCACCGGCGCGCTCGCTCAAAGCTATGCTCGGTGTTAGCCCATTTTTCGTCGCCCATACCACCCAACAACGACTCCGCCCGCCGCCAATAACGCCCAAGTGGAAGGCTCCGGGACGAGAACGATTTGTCCGCGGATCATCTCTCCTGGCAACGACGGCGTGGTGTACACCGCCCACCAATTCCCCGCGAGCAAGTCGCCGCGTTCGGTGGCGGTCAAAGTGCGATTGGCTCGGAAGGCTTCGCCCGTTGGGTCAGGGGGGATGATTGGCAGCGGTTCTAACGTGAAAACGGCAGTACCCAGAGCATCAACCGCAGTCGAAGAGTAAATCGTGAGATTTCCCCCTCGGAGCGGATTCACAATGAACACGTCGCCCTGGAACAGAAAGGCGGGTGAGAGCGAGAAAGTGCCTTCGCCACCCAAACTGGTGGCATTCGGCGGCACCGCATGATTGCCGTCGAGCGTGACACTAAACTCAAGGATTCCCTGGGCGGCCGCCATCGAGACGGCTCCCAAGAGAAGCAGTGAAATGATTGTGGTTTTCATAGACGCAGGTTGCTGGTTGTTGTTCTTTTCAATACTTGGCTCGGAAGAAACGGTATGGGAAGTTGGTGCTCATGATGTTGGTATAGCTGAAGGGAGACACGTTGGTGGCGACGGGCGTCCAGGCCGAAAAGTTGGTCGTGGCCTCGACTACATACGAGTAGCCAGCAACGCCGGTTACGGTGAGGGTGAAGGAGTTGGTCGTTGCGGAATAGCTGCTCAACGTGGCGGTCGCCGAATGATAAACGCCCAGTACGGCTCCGCTGCTGGTGACGCTGCCCGCAAAGTTGGTGACGACAACGCTGTAGGCTCCGGCGTCGTTCGTCGCGACGCTGGCGATGGAGTAACTGCTGTTGGTCGCTCCCGCGATGTTCGCCGCGTTCTTGCGCCACTGGTACTGTGGGGTCGGTACGCCAATTGCCGACACGGAGAATGTCGCGCTGTTCCCGGCAATGACGTTTGTGCTCTGCGGCTGACGGGTGATGACCGGAGCCTGTGGTTGGATCCAAGCCAGGTTGAAGGCGCTGGCGGTGTCAGAGACGCGAGCGAGCGCGTCCACGGCGATCCGGTAGGTGGTGCCGGACGAAGCGGTGAACGTAAGCTGGCTTTGGAGGGTGCCGTTGGAGTCGTCGTTGGTGGCTACGACAGTCAGGTTGCCGACGGAACTGCCCGTGTAAATGGCCAGCAGGGTGTCCAGTTGTGAAGTGCTGCTCAGGGTGTCGAAGACCACCGGGCCATTGGTTGGTGCTGTCCAGTGATACCACACCGAACCGACGCTGGCACTCAGGTGGTTCGGTTCGCCCGACTCGCGCGTAGCGCGCAAAACCGTGCCGTTCGTGCTGCCTTGTCCGCCGGTCAGCAACAACGAGTTGGTGAAAGCATCGTTTGGCGGTTTCGTGACGGCGATTTGCCCCCACCAAGTGGCCCAGCGTCCCGATTCGTTCGTCAGGGTGCCCACGTGGGGCAGCGCGTACTCCTGGATCGTCCAAAAAGAGGCATCGTCCAAGGGATCGGGTTGGGTCGCGCTGAAGTCGCCCCAGCCGTTTCCGCTGGCCCGGTTCTTCCAATAGACGCCCTCTCCAGCCTTCAAGAAGGCCGGGAGTCGAAAGTCCCCGAGAGGGTCGTAGTACGTCCGCAAAGCGTAGCTGGCGCTGGCGTATTGATTGGTCGAAAAGGACGAGAATCCCAGCAAGACATCGTTGAACTGGTTTACGCCGATGCTGGGGAAGGCGTAGAAATTGACTCCGGTGTCGTCATCAATCCGGCCCACTTGGCGGACGAAGCCGTTGGTGGCGAGCTGCCACCACTGCACCGCACTACGAGTTGGGTTCGTACTCGGCAGGAAGATCGTGTGTGTGGCCCAGACCGAGCCGTTGCGATAAACGACCTGCTGAATGCGAGCGTCGTTGTTGCGAATTTTCACCGTCGAGTTCGTCTGCGGGGCGAAGTTGACCACGCGCGGAGCCCAAGCCCACGGTGTGTGGCCGGCGAAGACTTCATGGGTGGAGAGAACTGGAGAGTTCACCGCGCCCGTGCGTGTGCGCAGCCGGATGAGTCCCTCGGTCTGGCCCCTGGTCATTCGTGCGCAGTCCGATGTGCCGATGCACGAGAAAAAGCGTGGTCAGGTTCGTGTCATAGGTGATGGCGGGAGCCACCGTGAATACGTTGCTGTTGGTTTCGGCGTTGACGATGACGAAATTGGTGCCGCCAGCGTAAAGGTTTGTCCGGTCGAAGACGTAGAGGCGCGCATTCCGGTAGCCGTTGCCAACGTTGGTGAACATGTTCACCGACACCGCAATCCATTGCCGGTTGAACCCGATGCTCGGGTAGTCGGCCCAGACAACATTGTTCGGGTCAACGTCGAGCTTGATAAAGTTCCAAGCGTTAGTCGGGTTCCCGGTTTGTGACGTCGCCAATAGCAGAGACGAAGTCGCCGCTTGCGGGTCAGTCAGGACGGTGGCAATCCAGCGGTCAGCATAGGGATCGTACAGAACCTTTGGGTCAAATATCGTCGTGAACGTTCCTGCCGTGGCCCACCAGTTCGACAGCGAAACCGGGCCGAAAACGTTCGTGCCGCTGCGCGTCTGAACTCGCACATGCTCGTTGAGCATGGTCAGTACATAGCTGGAGGAAACGGCACCGTGTGTATCGGGCGGGACAAACCGGTTCGTATCGTAATCCGGGATCGCCTGAAAGCCGATGGCAACCGGCGGGCTTGGGATGTCCAATCCCCCTTGAAGTGGGGACGGTGGCGCAGTGTAGCGGTACACGTCCCCGCTGATGGGTGGGTCCGACTCCGGCGGCGGTGTCGGGTAGGGAATTTCGTCCTGAGCGTAGCCGGACTGGGCGAGGAGCAGCCCCAGAGAAATAAGTCCGGTAGGGGCTGTTCCGATGGTGATGGTGGTTCTGATTCTGTTTTTCATTTGGTGGTTTTGGACTGGTTGTGTGTGTTCGACTTGCCCGCGACGTCACGGGCTAACGACCAAGCTGAGCGACAGCCGCCCTGCCGTCGTAACGCCCGTGCCCTCCGCAAACCAGAACGCATCGCCGAAGCCCGCAAGCCTCGGACTGGCAAGCGGGGCGGCTGTTCGCTCCAGTGATCTTGTTAGCCCCTCCTTGCATTTCTCGTTCGTCTAAACCACACAATCAACAATCCTCCTCCAACCACCAGCGCCCAAGTGGACGGCTCTGGCACTGGACTGGCAAAAAGCGGCGTGTTTGGAATGGAATTGTATGCCCAGCCCAGCAGCATCCCGCCCGCCTCCGCCGCCATGATGACGTCGAAGTAGCCGTAATGCCATCCGTCCTCCAACTCGAAGCCGATGCCGATGAAGCCACGCGCACCCGGACTCCCGGGCCATTCGCTGGAAGAGCCGCTGCTCAAATATATCGCAATGGCCGCAAACGCCCATTCCTCCGGTGAAACATATCCTCCAAGCAAATCGCTTGAGCGCCACCCTAACGATGGCTCCAGTGAGGACCCGATTTGAAATCCGTCCTCCAACCGTGCAACCAGCCCGCCCAGATTGGGAGGAGGGTCAGGCCGGTAAACCACCCGGTTCGCTCGCTCGGTTCGCAGAGAAACAGACCCCGGACTTGCAGCAAAGGTGAAATCCTCCAATCCGTCACCGTTGAGGTCAATTGGCCAAAGCACCGTGTTGAGGTCGCTCTGTATTACCATCGGATCGGGCAAGACGGTGACGAGCGTGCCTTGCGCCGGTGACGGTGAGGCAGCCGGGCCTAGAAGCCCGACTGCCGCCAGCATCAAACTGAGCACTCGCACGCTCATTGCCCTCTGCGCAACCGCCAGAAGCGGTATTCGTCTGCGCTGGTCAATTGCACCGTGTTGGTGCTGCTCTCGGCCAGCACCGACCCTGCCGCGGTCCAGTCAGTCAGATTCGTGGAGGTCAGGATGGTGAAATACGCGCCGGGGTCGGCCACAAACGTCAGAAGAAATTCGTTGGTGCTGGGCGACTTCTCCAACGCGGTGATAACCGGCGCAGGCGGCGTCACACCACCGAGAACCACTGAGACCTTCTGCGTGCTGGGTACGGGATTCCCCGGCAAACCGCCGGAGTGCGTCACCGTGATGCGATACTCGCCCGCCGACGGTGAGGCAATCGAAACTCGTTCCACGTTATTCCGGTTGTCCACTCCGCGCGTTGCCGCAGCGGAACGCGCTGCAGCGGTCTTGTTCGTCAGATCCGGATTCAGAATCCACGGACGGAAAAGCGTGCTGTCGGAGAGACGTTCCACCACTACGTCAAGGTTGTTGACCAGAATCGGATTGGGCATGTCCGCCGCCGTGATGTTGGTGATGGCTGGCCCCGGCGGGTCACTCCACGCCGCCGTCACTGACAGCGGCTCCGTGCCGCTGGCGGTGACCACCCACGAAACCGATTGCGTCGGTGCCAAAGTGAACTCCTTGATGAGTGAGCCGCGTCCCCAATTGAAGTCCTGCTCGACGCGCTCCACTGCACGCCGAGCGTTGTAGATGCCGTGCCCCATGCGGTAGTCAGGCCCTTCGGCGCCTACGTCATCCACCGTGTCAATGGCGACTGCCTTGACCGTGGAGTTCAGCCACGCATCCGCCGCGTTGGTCAACAGCGGATACAACTGCGCCCGCCGCTGCAATACCAAACTCTGCCCACCGACGACGCCGGGCGCGGCGAAACTCGTGCCGCGGGCCGTTCCCGTGTAGAGGTTGCTGCCGCTGGGGGAGAAATCAATCCCAAGATGTTGGTGCCGCTGACCTGCCCCAAGGCGTTGCGCAATGGAAGACTTGGCGTGCCGACCGCTACCAAGTCGGGTTTCAGCCGCCCGTCATCGGTGGGGCCGGCACCGCTGAAAGCGGCTGGAACGGCGTTGGCCCCCGGGCCGATGCCGAAATATACAAAAGTGTTGCTGACCCAATAGACATCCTCGCACGCGCCGACCGTCAGCACGTTCTTGGCGGTGGCGGGGGCGGAGAGCGAATCGTAGCCGCCGTCGTCGCCGTCCTGCCAATCGCGGGTGACCGTGCTGGCAACAAAAACGCCGTTGCTCAACCAATAGTAGGTGCCCGGGGATGTGCCCGGCCCCTCCAAACGGTCATTTCCGCATGAATAGACCATCAAATGGCGCAGCGCCTCTGCGTGATGAAACTGGTCAATCTGCACGCAGCCCGTGCTGGCATCGTTCGTCAGCGTGTAAAGGCCGAACTTTGGATCCTCCGGAAAGCTTGCCGAACTTGGCCCCCACCAGACCCAAGCATTGGTCACGATGACGCCGAATTGGTTGGTAATCGTCTGATGCCGCCGCCAGCCGTTGCGGAGTCCCCACGACTGCTTACCCAGAAACACCGGCGGATTGGTAGCGTCGCCTGCCGCCGCTGACTCGCGCTCGCTCTTGAAGTTCCCCAAGTCGTAGGCAAACACGCGAGCTTGATACGCCATACCACGCGCCTCGGGAAACGTCGGATTCAGATTGGTCAGCAGAATGCCCGCACCGCCCGCCGCCATCGTGCCCGCAACTTGCGTGGCGTGACCCGTGGCGTCCAGCGCGGCATTGTCGCGCTGGCGCACGCGTGTTCCAAACTCAATGTGATTGGTCCGCACTCCGCCGTCCACCTCCCACAACGCCAGCGTGACATTCGTGCCCGTCAGATTGCGCCCCGTGTTGCTGTCCGAATAAGGCCAGGCACCGAGCGGCCACAACTCGTCCGCGTTGATGCCCGCCGCCGCCACCGTGTTGTGGCTGCTCAGGTAGGCCGGTGAACCAGCAATTTCGTCCGTCAGAATCAACTTCCGCCCATCTGATTCCTGAATCTCTCGCGGCACGCCGAGCCGCTTGGCCAGTTCGTCCAACGCTTGTTCCTTGACTGGCTGCTCGGCTGCCGAGCGCGCCGCCTGCTCACGCAGTGCCGCGAATTCCGCTTCTCCCTCCTGCCGCTTCTGCTCGCTGGCAGCCGCACCGGGTGGAATCAGCGCCCGCGTCTGCGGCGCCAGCGCGGCCTTCTTCTCTTGCCATCTCGCCTCGGCCTGACGCGCGGCCTCCTCCGCCGCCTGTCGGGCCGCCGCCGCCAGCACTGGGTCAGCGGCAATCGCCTTGGCGATCGCTGCTGCTTCCTCGTGGCGCTTCCTGGCTGCCGTTTGCTCTGGCGTGTCAGGAATGGCCGTGTCGTCAAAGAGGAAAATGCCCGGTGCAATCTCGACGACGTCGAGTTCGGGATGGGGATTGAACGGCCACGGCGGACTCCACTCGAAATCCTTGGCCGAATAATACGTGCCCGGTTTGGAAGGTTCCTGAAGTTGGGCGAAGCTCGCGCTGGCCAGCGCCAGCGCCGTCACTGCGATTGCGATTCCTTTCGTGGTTGTGATTGCTGTTTTCATGGAGGCGGTTCGGTTTGCTGTGCGTGTTCGATTCGCCCGCGACGTCACGGGCTAACGCCAG
>DATLZF010000338.1:0-12100 GCA_035574135.1 Candidatus Methylomirabilota bacterium | reverse complement strand
CCGGGACCTGCGGTTGCACGAGCCGGCCGCGTTCGTGGCCGCCGCCGAGGCCGAGGCGTTGCCGCTGCGGTTCCGGAGCGACACCCCCATCGTCACCGCCTCCCTGCAAACGCCGGCCGGCACGAATATCCTGGCGGAATTCGAGATCGACAGCGGCTGCGATAGCGGGGTTTGTCTGGGCAGAGAATTTGTGGAGCGTCACGGTCTGCTCGAAGGCTCGGAAGGCGAACGGGCCGTCAAGTCGGGCGTGGGCGGCTCGGCCCACACGTACAGCAGCCACGTGCGCCAGTTTCGCCTCGGGCGCTTTACCCTCCCCACGGCGCAAGCGGATTTTTTCCTCGAGGGCTCGCCGGCCGGCCCGCCGCTGGCCGGCCACATCGGGCTCGGCGTGCTGCGTGAGTTTCGGGTCACTTTTGATTATTCGCGCCGCCGACTGATCCTCGAAAAATGAACGGACTGGGACACGCGCGGCCCCGCTCCCGCTCCGGTCGTGTACTCGTCGTGGGATCGCTGAACATCGATCACATCCTGTCCGTCGCCCGTCTGCCCAGGGCCGGCGAAACGGTCCGGGGCTCGGGCTTCGGAACGCGATTTGGCGGCAAGGGTGCCAACCAGGCGGTAGCCGCCGCGCGCCAGGGTGCCCGGGTCCAGATGATCGGCGCCGTGGGGGACGATGCATCCGGGCACGCCTACCGGCGGCATCTGCGGCGGGAACGGATCGACATCGCGGGTGTTCGGACGTTGCGCGGCGTCCCCACGGGTGCGGCCTTCATCACCGTGGATGCGCGTGGCGACAACTGCATCGTGATCGACCCGGGGGCCAATGGCCGGCTAAACTGCCGCCACGTGGCTTCCTGTCGGAGAGACTTCGCGCGCTGCGATGTCCTGTTGACGCAGTTCGAGGTGCCGCTGGATGCCGTGCTGGCAGCCCTGCGGTGTGCTCGGGCCGCCGGCGCCTGCGCGGTGCTGAACCCTTCGCCGTGGCGCGAGGACTTCCCGTGGGGTGAAGTGCCAACAGACCTGGTGATCGTGAACGAGATTGAGGCGGCGGCGTTGTTCGGCGAGTGCCCCGTCGAGGCGAACCCCGCGTTCGTGACCCGGGTGCGCCGCCGATTGCGCGACCGGTGCCTGGGCGCGGCCGTAGTGACCCGTGGGGCACGGACGACGTGGTTTTTCGATGCAACCCGCACGTGGAGTGTCCCGACACTGAAGTTGACGCCCGTCGATACCGTCGGCGCCGGCGATGCCTTTACCGGTGCGCTGGCCGCGCGGCTGGCAGCCGGGGCCGGGTTGGAAGGGGCGTTGCGCCACGCAAATGGTGCCGGAGGGCTGGCCACACTGGCCTTTGGTGCGCAGGAAGCGATTCCCACCCGCTCTCGCACCGAACGGGCCGCCGCGTCCCTGGGTGCCGTGCAGTCGCTCAAGACCTGAAGGAGACGCCGCAGTGGCCGGTCCACCTCGAGCGGGTCGGCCGTGGTACGAACCGCGGCTCCGCCAGGTCGGCTCTCGGGCCCGGCGCTCAGGACGCCATGGCCCGGGCCAGGGCGTTCCACCAGGCGTCGTGCAGGTCGGTCAGCGGCCAGGCATGTTCGCCGGCGGCGGTGCGGAATCGGAGCTCTTGTCCCCCGACGGTGCCGAGGCGCAGGGCGGGCACGCCCAGGAGCCGGGCGCGTTCGATGATTTTGACGGCATCGATCGGCGCACACGAGATGACCACGCGGTTTTGGGTTTCCCCGAAGAGCAGGGCGTCGAGCCGGGCGTGGTCGAGGGCCGGCAGGTCGATGGTGGCGCCGATGAGCCAGGGCGTTTCGCGCGCGATTTGCCGGCTGATGCAGCATTCGGCCAGCGCCACCGCCAAGCCACCTTCGCTGCAATCGTGCGCGCTCTTGACGCCGCCGGCCCGAATCAAGCCCAGCAGCGTGGTGTGCAGCGTTTTCGCCTGTTCAAGGTCGCAGCGGGGTGGCAGACCGGTCTTCCGGCCGTGGACGACTTGCAGGAAGGCGCTGCCCCCCAGCCCTTGCAGTGGGTCGGCCGTGTCCACCGGTTCGCCGAGCAGGATGATGACGTCGCCTTCATCCTTGAACCACTGCGTGGTGACGTGCTCGGGCTTTTCGATCAGGCCGACCACGGCCACCGTGGGCGTGGGATCAATCGGACCGGCCGGGCTCTGGTTGTAGAGGGAGCAGTTGCCGCCGGTGACGGGGGTGTTGAACGCCCGGCACGCTTCGGCCAGGCCGCGCACGCTTTCCTTGATTTGCCAGAACAATTCCGGCTTGAGCGGACTGGGCATGTTGAGGTTGTCGGTGACGCCGAGCGGCACCGCACCCGCGCAGGCGAGATTGCGGCAGGCCTCGGCCACGGCGATCTTGCCGCCCTCATAGGGATCAAGCGCCACGTACACGCCGTTGCAATCGACGGTCATGGCAAGCAACTTTTCCGGGAACGAGTCCCGCGCGAAAGCCGTCGCGGCGGGAGTGCCTTCGCCACCGTCGTGGAGCACCTCGGGTAGGGAGTCGGCCTTGATGCGAATGACCGCGGCGTCGCTGCCGGGCGAGACGAGCGTGTTGTCGCGCACGAGGTGGTCGTATTGACGATAGACCCAGTTTTTCGAGGCGATGGTGGGCCAGGCAAGGAGGGCGGGCAGGTGCGGGCCGGGGTCCCGGAGGTCCGGAATGCCGTCGAGGCGAAAGGCGCGGATTTCCCGCATGGCAGCCGGTTCGCGGGCCTCGCGATGGTAAACCGGCGCCTCGTCCGCCAGTTTCCTGGCCGGTATGTCCACGACCACTTTGCCGTGGTGACGCACCACCATGCGACCAGTGTCGGTGACGACGCCGATTTCCGCCCAGGGCAGGTCCCACTTGTCGAAGATGCGCTTCACCTCGTCCTCCCGGCCCTTCTTGACGATGATGAGCATGCGCTCCTGCGACTCGGAGAGCATGATTTCGTAACTGGTCATGTGGGGCGCACGTTGCGGCACCTTGTCCAGCTCGATCTCGATGCCGGTGCCGGCACGGGCGGCGGTTTCGCAGGTGGAGCAGGTGAGCCCGGCGGCGCCCATGTCCTGGATGCCGGCGACGGCGCCCGTGGCCAGCAGTTCGAGGCAGGCCTCGCAGACGAGCTTTTCCATGAACGGATCGCCCACCTGCACGGCGCCGCGCTGTTGCTCGGCGGATTCCTCGGTGAGGTCCTGCGAGGCGAAGGCCGCGCCCGCCAGGCCATCGCGGCCGGTGGCGGGGCCGACGTAAAACACCGGATTGCCGATGCCCTTGGCGGCGCCGCGGGCGATCTGTTCGTGCCGCAGCACGCCCAGGCAGAAGGCGTTGACCAGCGGATTGCCCTCGTAGGTTTTGTCGAAACAGACCTCGCCCGCCACCGTCGGGATGCCGAAGCAGTTCCCGTAATGCGCGATGCCGCTGACCACGCCGGCAAAGAGGCGGCGCACTTCGGGGTTGGACAACTCCCCGAAGCGCAAGGAGTTCATCGCCGCCACCGGCCGGGCGCCCATGGTGAAGATGTCGCGAATGATGCCGCCCACCCCGGTGGCCGCTCCCTGAAACGGTTCGACCGCGCTGGGATGGTTGTGCGACTCGATCTTGAACGCGATGGCCAGTCCATCGCCGATGTCGATGATCCCGGCGTTCTCCTCGCCGGCGCCAACGAGAATCTTGGGCGACTTGGTCGGGAACGTCTTGAGGAGCGGGCGGGTGTTCTTGTAGCTGCAATGCTCGCTCCACATCACGGAAAAGACGCCCAGCTCGGTGTAGCTCGGCTCGCGGCCCAGGATCTCCTTGATCCGCGCGTATTCGTCCGGCGTCAGGTTGTGTTTCTGGACCAGCTCAGGGGTGATCGACGGCTCAGTCATCAATGCTACGGTTCATGTTTCGGACGCCGGGAGCTTGCGAGCTTTGCCGGGGGGTGACAAGCAAATCGACAGTCGAGATGGCTTGCCCGCACCGGTCTGGACGGCCTGGACAGTCCCGTTTGGGGCCGGCTCAGTTCATCAACGCCTCGATCTCGTCTGCCTCGATCGGAATGTCGGCCATGAGATCCACAGGGCCGTCGGCGGTGATGAGGATGTCGTTTTCCAGCCGGATGCCGAAGCCTTCCTCCGGCACGTAAATGCCCGGCTCGACGGTCATCACCCAGCCGGGCTGGAACGGCGTCTCCAGAAAGCCCACGTCGTGGACGTCGAGCCCGAGGGGATGGCCCAGGCCGTGGTTGAAGTATTTTTTGACCGCCGGGGCGTCCGGTTTCTGCCGGCGAATGTCCCCCCGGGTGATCAGTTTCAACCGGAGCAGTTCCTCTTCCATCAGTGCCTCGGCCTCCTTTTGCCAGTCGCGGTGCAGCTTGCCGGGCACCAGACCGCGAATGGACGCGCGCAACACCCGCAGGACGGCCTCATAGACCTGCCGTTGCCGACGCGTGAACCGGCCGCTGATGGGGAGCGTGCGAGTGAGGTCGGCCTTGTAGTTGGCGTAGGACGCCGCCACATCCAGCAGGAGCACATCGCCCTTGCGGCAGGGTTGGTCGTTCTGCACGTAGTGAAGCACGCAGGAGTTGCGCCCGGCGGCGATGATGGGCGGGTAGGCAAAAGCGCCGCGCCGGCGGATGAATTCATGGGCGAACTCGGCCTCGATCTCGCATTCGCTCAGGCCGGGCTTCACCTTCCGCAGCACCCGCAGGAAGCCTCGTCGCGTGATGGCGCAGGCCCGCTTGATCAGGTCCACCTCGGTCGCGCTCTTCACCACGCGCAGGGTATGCAGTAGTCGGGCCAGCCGGTGATACTGATGCAGCGGATAACGCGCCTGGCACTCGCGCACGAACCGGGCGTCGCGCGTCTCCACCTCGATGACCGCGCGCCGATGTTCGTTGCTGTTCAGATAGACGTGCTCGACCTCGCACATCAGCCGGTGGAAGACACCGCGGAACTCGGACAGCCACTCGACCCGGCGGACGCCGCTGATCTTCGCCGCCTCCTCCTTGGAATGCTTGTGCCCCTCCCAGATCGCGCTCAACTCGGTGGGCTGCCGGATGAAAAGGATCTCGCGCATCTTTGCGTCGAACGCATTCGGCGCCAGCAGGAGAATGGTTTCCTCCTGTTCGATTCCGGTGAGATAGAACAGGTCCGAGTTGGGTTGCATGAGCAGCGTCCCGTCGGCGTTGGTGGGGAGGATGTCGTTGGCATGGATCACGGCCAGGGCGTTGGGGACCATGGCCTGGGCCAGGCGGGCGCGGTTTTCGCGAAACAGGTCCGGCGGAATGGAGGCATGTCTCATGGGATTCGGGCCAAACTACCTTTCACCTCACGGGCGGGCAGTCGGCGCGGCAGGGACGGTAAACGTCATGGCGCGGCCGTGTCCAGCGCGGGAACTGTCGCCCGGGCGCGCCCGGGCTCATTCTTCGTCCCCACCGGTGTCGGCGCGACGTTCCCAAGCCTTGCGTTGCCGCTCCGGGAGCGAAGTGTCCACCTTGGCGTAATAGGTTTCCTCGCCGAACAGTTCGTCCACGGCCTGCTGGAACTGTTGGGAAGGCGTCACGAAATACTTGTCGTGGGCTTCGATGAAGATCACCTCTCCGCCGGGCCGGCGCAGGCAGAGGAACAAGGGAACGCGGCCGGAATGCGCCTCGCACAGGCTGCGCGCGGCCTGGAGCAACTCGGGCGTGAGATGCGCGGTGTTCAACCGCAGATGCACCTGGCGGGTGAACCTTTTGGGCGCGTCCTCCAGGGGCAGAATCTCCTGGGGAAAGAGTTTGGGTTTGTCCTCGTCGTTGTTGACCTCGCCGATGATGAGCACGGCCCGCCCCGGCGCGATCAAGGGGCGGTAGCGGTCGTAGTTCTCGTTCATGAGCAGCATCGACATCGTGCCTTCGAGGTCTTCGAGGGTGACCATGGCGTAGGGCTTGCCGCTCTTTTTGCTCATGCCCTGCTGGACGGCACTGATCATGCCGCCGATCCGCGTCATGCTGCGGGGCGGAAGCGTCTTCGCGCTGAGGGAATTGTGCAGGCAATACTTCTCCAGCAGCGGCGCGAAAGGGGTCATGGGATGGCCGGTGACGTAGAAGCCGAGCAGTTCCTTTTCGTGAGCGAGGAGCTCGTGTTGGGGCCATTCGGGAAGCGTGGCAGCCGGTTCCGGCTGCGCGGGGGCGTGGTCCTCGAGCAGACCGAAGAGCGAACTCTGGCCGCGGGCCCGGTCGGCGGCTTCGCTGGCCGCGCGGTTGAGCACGCGCTCGAGGCTGGCGAACATGCCGGCCCGCGTGGCGCCCAGCGAATCGCACGCGCCGCACTTGATCAGGCACTCAAGCACCTTCTTGTTCACGGCCCGGGTATCGACGCGCTGGCAAAGGTCGGCCAGGCTGGTGAAACGGCCGCCTTCGGTCCGCGCACGAAGGATTTCCTCCACGGCCACCTCGCCCACGCCCTTGATGGCGGCCAGGCCGAAGCGGATGGCGCCCCGCGAGCCCGGTTTGGCGGCGCCGGCCGGCACCGGCGCCGGAGCGAAGTGCATCTGCCCCTCG
The DNA here is from genome assembly GCA_035574135.1 of Candidatus Methylomirabilota bacterium. Taxonomy (GTDB): domain Bacteria; phylum Verrucomicrobiota; class Verrucomicrobiia; order Limisphaerales; family DATLZF01; genus DATLZF01. The sequence goes on along the minus strand of DATLZF010000338.1, from coordinate 5,584 downwards.
TTGACGTCCGGCGGCAGGATGTCCACGCCCAGGGCCCGCGCCTCGTCGAGCACGACCTTGAGCTTGTCCTGCGATCCCATTTCGTTGGTCATCATCGCGCTGAGGAACTCGACCGGGTAGTTGGCCTTCAGGTAGGCCGTCTGGTAGGCGACGATGGCGTAGGCGGCGGCGTGGGACTTGTTGAATCCGTAGCCGGCGAATTTTTCGAGGAGGTCGAAGATCTGGTTGGCCTTGGCGGCGGGAATGCCGTGGGTCCGGGCGGCACCCTTGACGAAGGTTTCGCGCTGCCTGGCCATTTCCTCGGGTTTTTTCTTGCCCATGGCGCGGCGCAACAGATCGGCGCCGCCCAGGGTGTAACCGGCGAGGATTTGCGCCGCCTGCATCACCTGCTCCTGGTAGATGAGCACGCCGTAGGTCTCCTTCGTAATGCCCTCGAGCAGCGGGTGCTCATAGACGATCTCGACCTCGCCGTGGCGGCGCTTGATGAAGTCGGGAATGAGATCCATCGGCCCCGGCCGATAAAGGGCAACCAGCGCGGTGATGTGCTCGATGGAACCGATCTTGAACTTGCGGCACAGGTCGCGCATGCCGCCGGATTCCAACTGGAACACCCCCACCGTATTGCCCTTGTTGAGCAGCTCGTAGGTCGCCGCGTCGTCGAGCGGCAGGTTGTCGATCGGGATGTCCACACCCCGGAGCCGTTTCACCATTTCGCAGACGTTGCGGATCACCGTCAGCGTCTTGAGCCCGAGGAAATCCATCTTGAGCAGGCCGAGGTCGCCCACCGGCCCCATGGGATACTGCGTGACGATGGTGCCGTCCTCGTCGGCCTTGAGCGGCAACAGATTGGACAGCGGCTGATCCCCGATGACGACGCCGGCGGCGTGAACACTGGCGTTGCGGGCGATGTCCTCGAGCACGAAGGCCACGTCGAGCAGCTCCGCGGTCACCGGCTCGGTCTCGTAGGCCTGCTTCAGCTCGGGCGACTGCTTGAGCGCCTTCTCGAGCGTCATCTTCAAATCGGCCGGCACCATCTTGGCCAGGCGATCGCATTCGCCGTAGCTCAGGCCCATGACGCGCCCGACGTCGCGGATGACGGATTTGGCGCCCATCGTGCCGAAGGTGATGATTTGGGCCACGGCGTCGGTGCCGTATTTCTCGCGGACGTAGCGGATCACGTCGGCGCGCCGGTCGTCCGCGAAATCAATGTCGATATCCGGCGGATTGACGCGCTCCGGGTTGAGGAACCGCTCGAAGAGCAGTCCGTAGCGGATCGGATCGACGTTGGCGATGCCGAGCAGGTAGGTGACGAGCGAGCCGGCTGCCGAACCGCGCGCCACGCAGGAAACCCCCATCTCGCGGCCCTTGGCCACGAAATCCGCCACGATGAGGAAGTAGGAGATGAAGCCGGTTTTCTCGATCACGGCCAGCTCGTGCTGCAAGCGATCCAGCACCACTTGAATGGCCGCCGTCACGGCCGGATCGAGGTGAGAAGGAGGTGGAGCGGGGGACTCGTCCTTCTTGCCTCCTCCGTCGGGCCGGGCGTACGTCGGCAGCCGGGTCGGATCCGAGATGCCCTCGACGACGAACGTTTCGCCTTCCGCCCGCGCGCGCAGCGTGTAGCGGCGGTTCAAACCCTCGGCCAGGAGGTGACGCAAATAACCCTCGCGCGTGAAATGCTCGGGCGGCTGGAAGACGGGGTAGTGCAGCGTCTTGAAGTCGAACTCGACATTGCAGCGCTCGGCGACTTCAAGGGTGTTGCCGACCGCCTCGGGCACCTCGGCGAAGAGCGCCTTCATCTCCTCCGCGCTGCGCAGGTAGAACTGGTGCTCGACGTACTTCATCCGCTTGGTGTCGGTCAACAGACTCTGCGTGCCGATGCAGATCAGACAGTCGTGCGCGTGCGAATGCTCCTTGAGCACGTAGTGCACGTCGTTGGTGGCGACGCATTTGAGGCCGAACTCCTTCGCCCACGGGATCAGGTGCCGGTTGACCTTGGCCTGCTCGGCGATGCCGTGGTTCTGCAGTTCGAGGTAGAAGTTTTCCGCGCCCAGGGTTTGCTTGAACCAGTCGATGCTGTCGCGCGCCCGCTTCAAGTCGTCCTTCACGATGGCCTCGGGAATTTCGCTGGCCAGGCAGCCGGAGAGTCCGATCAAGCCGCCGCGATGTTGCGCCAGCAGTTCCTTGTCGATGCGGGGCTTGTAGTAGTAGCCCTCCAGATGCGCTGCCGTGACGAGTTTGACCAGGTTCTTGTAGCCCTCCTCGTCGCGCGCCAGCAGCACCAGGTGATGGTAAACATCCCGTCCGCCGCCGTTGCCGGCCTTCTTTTCAAGCCGGCTGCCCGGGGCCACGTAAACCTCGCAGCCGATGATGGGCTTGAGGCCCTTCTCCCGCGCCGCCTTGTAGAAATCCACCGCGCCGTAAAGGACACCGTGATCGGTGATGGCCAGAGCGGGGAACTTCAGTTGCTGCGCGCGGTCCACCAACTTGTCGAGGCGGCAGGCCGCGTCGAGCAGGCTGTACTCGGTGTGCAGGTGGAGATGGACAAAATCCGCGTGCGACATCCCGGCCACTGTGAGTCCCGCCCGCGCAGCGCGCAAGCGGCAGATGTTCCCCGCTCTCAACCGGGCGCGCCGTCCAGCAACCGGCGGCGCCATTCCGCCCGCGAAACCTTGCCCCGCTGATTGGCCTCGAGCGATTCGACGAAGCACCAGCGCCGGGGCACCTGCCAGTCCGGCAGTTGTTCCCGGGCGAAGCGTTTGAGCTCCGCCTCGTCCTCAGGCCTCGCCACCACGCACGCGGCGATGCTTTCGCCGCGACCCGAGTCGGGTTCGGGAATGCCCAGCACCAGACACTCGCGAACACCAGGGTAGCGCCGCAGAACCCGCTCGATGGCCTCCGGCGACACCTTGCGTCCGGCCACGTTGATCACGTCCCCCGCGCGCCCGCGCAGGAAAACGACTCCGTTCGACAGTTCGGCCAGGTCCTGCGTGCGATACCGTCCGTCGCCCAGTGAATCCGCCGGTTCGGGCCAGTAGCACTGGCCCACGGCGGCGCCGCGAACTTCAAGGCAACCCTCCCGGTTGACCGACAGATGCACGTTCCGCATGGCCTGTCCCGCCAGTCCCTCCTCTGTGCGCGGCGTGGCGCTCGGATCGTAGGCGATTCCGCCGCATTCGGTCGCACCATAGAAGTTGTGCAGTTTCACGCCGGTGCCGGCGTGCACCGAGCTCTCCAGGTTCAACGGCAGGGGCGCACCGGCCGAGATGGCAAGCCGGATGCGGGGCGTGATCACCCCCGCCTCGTGCCAGAGGCGCCACAACGCGGGGACGGCGGGGAGGGTCACTTCGGAAAACCGCGCCAGGACCTGCCGCAGCGTCTCGGGTAGGGTGGAGGCCATCAGGAAAAGAGGGATGCCGTGCAGAAGCAATGGCGTGACCAAGTTCGAGAATCCATACGAATGAGCGAGGGAGATGCAGCCCAGGTTCGGCCAGTCCGGGCGAAGTCCCATCGTCAGGACGACGTTCTCCGCGTCCGCGGCCAATTGCCCGGCGGTGAAAGCCACCAGGCGCGGCGCGCCCGTGGTGGCCGAGGTGCTTTTCAAGTGCACCACACCGGAGGGCGGTTCGCCGAGCGCCGGCACCGCTTGACCACCTTCCAGCGGACAGACCACCCGGCCCTCCCGCCACGCCGCCAGGGTGTCGAGGATGAACTGCGCCGAAGAGCCGCAAGGATGAGCCACCGGGCCCGCCGGGGCAGGATGGTGCTCGGCCGCCGCCGCCAATTGGGCGAAGGTCCAGGCGCGGTCGGTCGCCAGTTCGCGCAAGGCGATCTCGTGGCGGCGTCCGGTCACCACATCCCTCCAGCGTTCGTAGAGCATTGTCAGCTTCGTAACGGACCGCTAGCGTGCGCGGCAAGCATGATTCGACCAGGCGGTGATCCTCTTCTTCGGCTGACCGCGCTGGCGGTGGCGCTGGCCGTGATGACGGGTTGCGCCAGCCGGCGGGCCATCGTGCCGGAGACACGGCGCTTCACCTTTGGCACGGACACGTTTGCCTTCACGAACCAACTGGTTTGGGAGTACCGGATGGACCCCGCGACGGGGCGGATGACGCACGCCCGCCGCGAGCCGCCGCCGGATTACGCGCATCACTGCTTCGTGCTGGCCCGGGCAGCCGCCCAATTTTACACGCACGCCCGCTTCGAGCCGGGCCGGCCGCCCCTCGGGCAGGAGGGGTACCGCCGCCTCGTGCGTCGGGTATGCAGCACGAGCCTGCGGCGAGACGCGCCCCCGGAACAGGCCATCCTCATCCCGGGCTACTCCAATCTCTTCGCCTTCAGCCGGGAGCATGAGGCCCTGCTCAAGGCCGAATGCGGCGGGGCCTGGCAGAGCTATTGCCAGCGCGGGCACTGGCGCATGGTGTTTCCGCTGTCCCGGGCTCATCAGGAGCGGATGAGCCGCCAGTTGGCCACGCAAGTCGCCGCCGGGCGGGTGGCGGTGGTACACGTTGTGCGGTTTCCCAGCCTGAGCATCAACCACGCCCTGGTGTGTTACGCGGCGCAGCAGACGCCCGAGCGCATCGTGTTCCTGACCTATGACCCGAACATCGCCACCCGGCCCACGGAATTGGTGTATGACCGGACGGAGAGACGCTTTCAACTGGCCCCCAACCACTACTTCGCCGGGGGACGCGTGGACGTTTATCAGGTCCATCACGCCTGGAATTACTGAGCAGCGTGCCGAAGCCCACAATGGGCGTGCGAACCGATTTCGCCTCACGTCAACCGCTCCAAATCGTGCCGGGCACAGGCGGGTTGCCGGATCGCCGGAGTCGCGATAAAAATCCCCCCGCTGTGACAACGCCAGCTCCAAAGACGGTTGAGGCCCCGGGAGTGCTCCGCCGGGCATTTGCATTGGCTTCACCCCTCGCCTCTGACACTTCGCACCTCTTGTGATTCCCCGCGAAATCCTGAAGAAGATTCGCCAGATCGAGCTGCGCACCAACCGGCTTGTGACCGAGACGCTCGGCGGCCAGTACCACAGCGTCTTCAAGGGCCAGGGCATGAACTTCGAGGAGGTGCGCGAATACCAGCCCGGCGACGAGGTGCGCTCGATCGACTGGAACGTGACGGCGCGCATGAACCACCCGTTCGTCAAAAAGTTCGTCGAGGAACGCGAGTTGACGCTCATGCTGGTGGTGGACGTGAGCGGTTCGGGGCTCTTCGGCTCGGGCGAACAGTCCAAGCGCGAGCTGGCGGCCGAACTGGCCTCGGTACTGGCGTTCTCCGCCATCCGCAACAACGACAAGGTGGGTCTGATCCTGTTTAGTGACGAGGTGGAGAAGTTCGTCCCGCCGCGCAAGGGCCGGCGGCACGTGCTGCGGGTGATCCGCGAAATCCTCTTCTTCGAACCGCGACGGCGCGGCACCGATCTGCACCAAGCCCTGGATTTCCTCAACCGCGTCACCCCGCATCGCGCCATCGTCATCCTCGTGTCGGATTTCCTCGCGCCCGGCGCCTGGGGCCAGTTCAGCCTGGTGCAGCGGCAGACGCGCGGCTCGGGTCCGGACGGCGCACACGTGTC
>DATLZF010000337.1:0-2492 GCA_035574135.1 Candidatus Methylomirabilota bacterium | reverse complement strand
TCCGGCAATGGCGTACGGCCACCCAGCAACTGGAAGAACAGCGGAACAACTTCACCCGCGTCGTTTCCGAGTTTCGCACGCAGCGTGAACCGTTGATCCGAAATTTCGTCGGTGCGCTGCACCTCTTCGCGACCACCAATGCGGATGTGCGCCCTCTGCTCGAAAAGTTTCGGCCGGCTCTTGAGGCTTACTACCCACCAACGCTGCGCCCGGCGGTCGGGCCGGCATCGGCCCCCCCGGCGAGTGAGCCCTCCAAGTAAGCCCCCCTTCCGGACGACCGCCTGCCCCCGGCGCGGCCATCACCCTTCCCCGGCCGCCCCCGGCAGGGCCTGACCGCAGGCCGGGCAATAACGCGCCCGAGGCGGACTGACCCCCTCGCAAGCAGGGCATGTTTCCTCGGCTCGTTTTGAGCGATAGGTGATGACGAGGTTTCGTATGTAGGGAATCCACGTGAAGAGGTAGGCGAAAATGAAGACCGAATCCCGGCGGTACAAACCGTAGGCGAGCAACAGGGACGAACCGATCAAACTCAGCCACCAGAAGGCGGGCGGCACCACCACCTGCTTGCGTCGTTCGGTGGCCAGCCATTGCACGAAGAACCGCGAGAAAAACACTGCGTTGCCCAGCCATCCCACCACCTTCCACGGGTGCCACTCGATGCCGAACAGCTTGCCGTTGATGTAGAGTCCAAGCAGGAATTCCATGCCCGGAATGCTATGGCGCCGGCCGGGAGCGAGGCCAGCGGGAAATCCCCGCGCGGCTATTCCGCGAGCAGGGCCTCGATCTTGGCCGACAAGCCGTCGCGGGCGCCGAGATGGCGCAAGTGTCCGTTCTTGTCCACCAACCACAAGGTGGGGATCTCCGCCACATCGAACTCGACCGCGTAGGGGTTGTCGCCCTCGCCTTCGTGGAAATACTGTGGCCACGGCAGCTTCTGTTCGTTCACGACCTGCACCAGCGCCTCCTTGTCGTGATCGAAGCTGATGCCCACAATGTCGAACCCGCGGGGGTGGAATCTCTCGTAGGCCGCCTTGACCTCCGGCAGGGCCTTCATGCACGGGCCGCACCAGGTGGCCCAGAAATCCACCAGCACCACCCGCCCCTTCATGGCCGCCAGATCCACCTCCCGTCCATCGATGGCCTTAAACCGGAGGGCCAGAGGCTTGCCGAGGCGCTCGACCTTTTTCAGCAGAGAACTCGCGGCGCTCTTTACCTCGTCCGCATACGGGCCTTCCGCCACCTCCCGGGCCAGCGCCCGCGCCCGCGTCAGGTCATCCGCGTCCACGCTGAAGCGGGCCACTTCGACCAGCAGGCCCTGCAGGTCGTCCCGCCGGGCGAAATCCTTCTGCAACTGCCGCACCGCCGTTTCCAACCCGGCCACCGCCGCCCTGGCATCGCGTTCCTGTTCGGCGGTGAACTGGCGCATCAACTGCGCCACCCGCATCTGCACGCGCGCCTCCTCGGGCACGTTGGGATCGCCCAGCAGGGCATTTTCGAGTGCTGCCAATTGGTCGGCGCGATTCGTGAAACCGGCGCCCACCGCGCTCGACAACAGCTCATACGCCTGCTGCCGCGCCTGCGCCGCGCGCTCGTGATCCGGAAACCGATGGGCAAAGTTCGTGGCCACGTCCGCCGCTTTCACCATCGCTTCTGCTCGCTGGATCTGGAACGCTTGGATTTCTTCATCCGTGGGACGCTGCACCAGCCACGCCGCCGGCACCGTCGGCAGATCCATCGCCTCCTCGAGAGCCTTCCAGGCCAGATCCGCCTCGGTCACCGGCTCGGGGGGCGCCAGCGTGGGTGCCAGCGCCGCCGCATCTTCGGGAGACAGCATCGCCGGTTGAATCCGCGCCGCCTGGTTGGTTGCGGGACTCGGAGCCGGTTTCTCGGATCGGCCGCAGCCGGCCAGCACGGCAGCAAGGCACGCCGCCACGATGGCCCTCCGCACGGCCGCGCTGCACCGGCTCCGATCATTCGTTGAATGCGTCATGATGGAGCAAGCAGAGCAAGAACCGGCGGCCGTGCCCAGCGAATAGTTTCAGCCGTGTTCCTGCCCCGGCACCAGCAGCGACGGCGTCAGCCGCTCCAGCAACAACTGCACGCGGCGACGGTTGAGGGGATCTGAAAAGTCCGCCTCGCGTCCATCGTCCCGGGTCCGCTCCAATTCCATCCCCAACGCCGCCACGACGGTGGCCACATCCTCGACCGGCAATGGCACCGTTTGCGCCTGCTCGATGCGGGCCGCTTTGCGCGCAAACTCCAGCAGCACGGCGCAGGGCTCCAGACAGGGCACGATGCTCTTGTCCTCCGGCAGGTCCGGCTCCAACCCCGGCACGGTCCAGAGCCGGCGCTTGAGACAGAAGCGAGCCCGGCAACCCACCCGGATCACGCGAGCCGCCTGGTCGTCGGTCAACATCTGCGTGACGCGATACATGCCGGTCTGCCGGGAAGTAAACTCGCGGTAGTGCGTCACCGGCGGGGATGCCTGCTGC
>DATLZF010000336.1:0-4162 GCA_035574135.1 Candidatus Methylomirabilota bacterium | reverse complement strand
AGAAACCAAAACAAAACTCCCGCCGGCACCCGTGCGCACTCTACCCGCCGGTGACGCGGCCCCCTCAGGCCGCCATCAGACGATCCACGGCACCCATCAACTCGCCAACGCTGAACGGCTTGCCCCAGAAGTCCACCCGTTCGTGCCGGGTGGCCCGCAACACGCCCTGCTTGTCAGGGGCGCCCGAGACCACCAGCACCGGGGTGGCATGGCCTTGGGATCGCAGTTGCTCGACGAACTCGACGCCGTCCATGCCGTCCATGCGGTAGTCGGACACGATCATGGTGAACGACTCGTTGCGCAGGATCTCCAGGGCGGACTCCGCGCTCTGCGCCTCGCGCACGCGCTTGGCACCCAACGCGGCCATGATGCTCGAGAGTGTCTGGAGCGTGTCCAGATTGTCATCCACCAGAAGCACTGACGGCAGTGGTCTCATGTCGGTTGCCATCGATCGACGAGAGTGATGCGGAGCACTGTCAGTACCATCGCCGCCCGGAAGGACCACGGGATGACGCGAACTTTCACGGACAAGAGATCGGGGCCTGAACGGATGCGCGGCCAAGATATCGATTCGCTGGGAACGGTGTCCCGGTTTGGGACACGCGCCTCCAGAAACGGGACAACGCCGAGGAGGCGCTGGGCACGAGCGAATCCGTAGGCGGCGTGCGCGGGGGGATGACGAAGAGGCGCCGGTCTATCTGACGCCGGCCTTCACTTGTTGATCGAGGAATGCCACCCTTTGCGCGATGCGCGCCTTGAGGTCGGCCACGGCTTTGTCGAAGTCTGCTCCGGCGTTGGAATGCATCGTGGCGATGGCCGGCCGGAGTTTGGCCGCCACTTGATCGATTCTCGCGTGCAGGCGCTCCGTCTTGAAGTCGGTGGCCAGAAGTTTGGACATTCGCTCGAGGTATTTCTGGCGTCCCTGGGGATGACCGAGGACGGCCCGCGCCACCATACCGCGCATTTCTGGCAATACCGGGCTGGTAGGATTGCCGAAGACGACCTCGATCCCATGCGGGATGAACACCATCTGGTCGGCCGCCGGGTCATGGTAAAGCCGGTATTTGTTGGTGGCCAGACAGTAGCCGTTGGTGTGGCCGACCATGACCTCCAGGGCAGCAAAGGACAGAAATCCGTCGAGATCCAGCACCTGCTCCAGTTGCTTCCAGCGCGCGGTCGGGTCCGCCTCCTGAACGGCCGCGACAAGTCGGGCAACATCCGCCTGGGTGTTGCCCTCGTCGCCCGAATCCTTGTCGAGCTTGCCGTTGATGTCGCGGCGCGTGCCTTCGTAAAAGTTGCCCTTGGTCTTGTCGAAGTGACGGGCGAGGAAGTCCCGGTTGACCCCCTCGGTGAGCAGATAAACGCCGCAATCCTTCCCGTTGAAGTCGATGCGCGCGAACGCCGACCGCGGCGCGGGTACGCCGGCCAGGCGGAAGAGATCGTTTGCCAGCAGCTCGGTCATCAAAGTCGGGTCCGGCCCGAGCGGATCGAGTGTGATCTTCTTCTGCCCGTGGAACACCTGGTCCGTGATGAATTCGTTGAACTTGAGAGTGAACCCGGGCCGCTCGCCACCGCCAGAATCCGCACCCTCGCCTTTGAACCGGACGCCCACGGTCTCGAACGTCCTCTCCCCCTCGCGCACCGTGCCTTTGACATACTCCTTCGGGTCCTTCTTCAGCGCGTCAATGGCGGCGGGCGGCAACTCGATCTTCAATTGCAACACCCGCGGCTCGGAAAAGGTGCCGTCGTCCGTGGCGGTGGATTTTTTCCCCTTGCCCGCGTCAGCCGCCGGCACAGGCACGGCGAGGGGGGCAGCCAGGAGCGTGATCAAAGCGAGGACCTTGGGCATGTGTTTCATAACGAGTGTTGTCAAACGTCGGCATCGTTCCCGGCGGAATCAGACTGTTGCGCCAGCCAATTTATTGAAAGCACGATTTTCAACCCCGGAGAAAGCGCGAAGGTTGCAGGCTTTTTCTACGGTGCTTCCGGACGCAGCAGGAACTCCAGCAGATCCGCCATGTCCTGAGCGTCGAGCCCCGCTTCAAGTCCCTCCGGCATCAACGATCGCCCCCCGGCGATCAAGCGGCGCAGGCGGGTGCGCGGCAGTGTCACTTCGGTGCCGCCGGGCAGGCGAAGAGTGACGGCGGTTTCGTTTTGGGAGGCGAGCAGACCGTCGTAAACCTCGCCGTCGGTCGTTTCGGCGCGGTGCGCGGCGAATGGCGGCGCCACCTCACGATTGGGGTCGATGATGCTCTGGAGCAGTTTCTCCCGCCCGTGGGCCCGGACAGTGGCGAGGTCTGGTCCCACCCTGAAACCCAGCCCGTCCATTTGATGGCAAGGGGCGCAACGGCTCTCGAAAATCGTCCGGCCACGCGCCGGCGTGCCTTCCAGGGGCAACGCCGCGGCGTAAAACGCGAGCCGGTTCGTGACGCCGCCTTCGGCCGCCGCTTGAGGCACGAGATGGGCCACGGCGCCGCGCACGACCGGATTGGCGTGGCTGGCCAGGCGGGAGAGTTGAAGCGCCGACAGGCCGTCGGGCGGAATGACCCCTGATTTGAGCGCTGACGCCAGCAGGGGAGTCAGTTCGCTTCGGATCAGAAGCGCTTCGATCAGTTCCTGCTTGGCCGCAGGGGCGAGATCATCCCAGCCGTCGATCAGACGCTGGCTCACGGCCGGCGAATTCCAGGTCAAGAGCGATCGCGCGGCGGCGCCGTGCACGATGGCCGGAGCTGTCCCTTCGTCCGGAGCGCGGCGCGCTGTCAGCCACAGCAACGTGGTCTCGGCGTCGCCCCGGCGGGGATCGTCAGCCAGCAGCCGGATGGCAGACAAGCGACTCGAAACCGCTGCCGCTGCGTTCGTCGCCAGTTGACGAGCGGCAAAAAAAACCGGGGCCAGTTGGTCAATCCCCGCTTGTTGGTGCAGGGCGTTGCCTGCTTCCCGGAGCCCGTCGGCCAACGACTGTGTCAGGGAGATGACCGTCAGCATCGGATCTCCCGTGTCATCCGCGGTCGAAGGCGGGATGGCCCGCACCAGCGATGCCATCACGCGGGCGACCTCGTCGGAGCGGTTCCGTGTTCCCACCAGCCGCAGCAATGGCGTCAACGCGTGAAGTGCGGCATTTGCGGGCGGAGGCGACGCTTCGTCCGGTGCGATCATCCGCTCGATCAACTCCGCCGCGTCGCCGCCGAGCGCGCCGGTGACGGCGGCGAGAATCCAGTCCGGGCCGGCGTTTTCAGGGCGGGATGGTTCCTCGGTGCGGCTCGTTGTGGCGAGAAGTTCCGTCAACGCAGCCAGTCGCTCCGGGGGGGCGAGCCGGGTCAGGCTCAGTGCCAGTTGAAACCGCACCTCCGGGGCGGCATCACGGCCCAGCGGTGCCAGATTTGTCGCCAGGCGGTTGAACTCAGGCGGTGGGAGTTCTTCCAGCAGCCGGATGGCGTGTCGTCGCACCGGTGCGTGCGGACTGCTCCATGCCCGCGCGAGATCATCCGCGTGGAGCGCCTGCCGGTCTTGGAGGAGCGAGAGTAACAAAATCTGGCCGGCGGCGTTCGAGGTCGTGGACCAGGCCGCGCGAGCCAGAGTGGCGAGGTTGGTTGGCGCCTGTTCGAAGAGGAGTCGCGTGGCTGTTTCGCGATGCCAGCCGTTGGAGTGTCGCAACAGCGCGATCAGTTCGGGCGGGCTCAGGGCGCTCAACTTCGGTGTCGGTCCGCGGCGAAATCCTTCCGGCACGATCCGATAGATACGCCCGCGATCCCGGCCGCTGTCGAGATCCAGATGCTTCTTTAAGCCGGGTGGCAGCGACCAGGGATGCTCGATCACCTCGCGATACATGTCGGCGAGGTAGAGGGCGCCGTCGGGGCCGTTGGCCAGTTGCACGGGCCGGAACCAGTTGTCCGTACTGGCCAGAAACTCCGTTTGCGCTTCGTCCTCCGGCCGCTCAGCCGCGAGCTGAGGCGTGCCGGGAACTGGTCTCAGCTTCTTGCGGTGAACGAGATTGCTGCCGCAGTCGGCGATGAAGGCGTCGTCGGAGAGTTCTGCGCCCAGCGCGTCACCCCGGTAAATGGTGAGGCCAGTGGCGCCGGTGAAGTAACCGCTTGGCCGTCCGCCCCCTTCGACCAAGCCGGGCACCACGCCGGTGACGCGCCAGCGGGTGCGGATCACCCGC
>DATLZF010000335.1:0-13161 GCA_035574135.1 Candidatus Methylomirabilota bacterium | reverse complement strand
AACCGCAACTGGGTTATACAGTCTGTGGCCATCGAGCCTCCTCGTGCACGGTGTGTGAAGCGTCTCGACACCGCTTCTTTAGCACCGTTGAGGGGCTCGGTGGCTCTTCTACTTCACCGTTCGTGAATTTTCCGGGCTAGCTTGTCGACATAACCCGCTTACGCCGCAACTGATCGTGCGGCTCCATGCTGTAGCCAAGCAAAACGACCTGCGCTCACGAAGGGAGCGACGTCAGCCAGCGACGACACCCGGGGCCGGTCTACGGCTACTTGACCACGCCCTCCAGCGCCGCGAACTGCTTGAAGACCATCGGCCCAACGCCCTTCACTTTGCAAAACGCCTTCTCGGCATCCTGCAACCGCCCCTCGCGCATGAGGCCGAACGCGTGCGTGAGAATTCCCCCGCGCACCGCGGCGTGCAGTGCGATGAGCCGCTTCGCCATCGAGGTCGTCACGATCGGCCCGCGGTCGTAGCCCGCGCGGGCGAGGCGACGCACGACCTCCGCCTCGTCGAGTCGCTCGGCCGCCTTGGCATCGGTGAGGCCCTCATTCTGGAGCGCCGGAAGGAGATCCCACGCCCGCTGAAGCGAGTACCCACCCACCGCCAGGAGGGCAACGACGAGATGGTCCACTTGTTCCGGCACGCTCACGCCCTCCGCTGAACGACCGCTACACGGGTCGCTTCTCATCCTTCTGCGCGGCCGCCACCGCAGCGGCGAGCGTCTTCGGGTGCGCCGGCGGGCGCCTAATCGACGGCCTGCGCACCGATCACAACTCGGTCACGTTTCTTGTGACGCCCAGCGTCCGTGCGTAGGCGGCCTCATTCGAGAATCGCCTTCATAAAGGCGTCCACCGGATCCGCATAGAACACGATGTTCACCTTGGTCGCCATTACGTCCGGCAGCTCGAGAAGCTGCCGTCGCGCCGAGATGGGCATGAGAAGCTGGCCTGCGCCCTTCTCAACTGCCAACTCAGCGACCGCCACCGGGTTCGGGATCATCTCCACCGAGCCACCCAGGTTGAGTGAGCCGACAACGATCAGGCCTCCCTTCGTACTCCGTTCCATGAGGCTCCCGCACAGGGCGAACAGCACCGGCAGCCCCAGACCGTAGCCCGATCGGTCCGCATCCATTGCCCGCAACTGCACCGAAAATTCATGGCTTCGAGGGTCACGGTCCCCGACGAGTTCCTTGCCCTGCGAATAGAGGTTCTGCTCGCCGTACCGGACGCTCTCACGGAACGCCGGCGGCACAGGTGCATTGAGAATCTTCACGCCACTGCCCGGCCCACTCGTCGCTTCGATGCGGTAGAGCGAAGGAGCCGCGTCTGGTCCGCCCGGACTGATAGCCCACACTTGTCCCGGCGGCAGTGGGTCGGCCTCGATGGCTTCGTCGCTGTGTAGTTCCGGCGTCGCAACGAACTGCTCGACGCCGTCCACGCCCATGAAATAGCTGAAATGGGTGTTGCGGAACTCAGCCTTCAGGCACCGCTTCTGTTGCTCTTTCACCCGCCGGCGCGCCTCGAGGGCGATCCGCAGGACCGCCTCGAGTTCCTCGTCGGGGATCGGCATGTCTGGGTCGGGGAACAGCAGCTTGAGCAGGCCGCTAACGGTCTTGCTCACCGCTTCGATATCCCGGCCGCTCAAGGCTCCGCCCCAGTGCGCTCGGCCTTGCAGCGCAGATATCCGCGTCCCTTCGCGCAACTTCGTCCAGCACTCAGACAGGAAATCCGTCACCAGACCGAAGTGGTCCGTCAGGTGGTCGTCCGCCTTGAGCTTCGGGAAGTCCCAGCCCGGTGCGTAGGCGTGAATGCGGTCCATGAAAGCCGTGTCGTTGCGCATTTCCGGCGGCAGCGGGCTGAGCAAATGGCCGATCCGCTGCTGCTGCTCTACGTCCACGTCGAAGTTGCCGACCATCACGATGCCACCCGACGCGCGGATGCTCTCCTTGCCGCGCGAAAACTCACCGGCGGCCATGTAGCCTTTGAGGATGTTCACGCCGTCCTTTTGGTCGAATGAGATGCCTGACACTTCATCGAAGCACACGACATCGTAGAGGCAGACCAGTCCCCGCTGGCCGCTGGACATGTTCACAAACATCTTCGCGACCGTCGCCTTGCCGCCCGATATCAGGTGCGAGTACGGCGAAATCTGCTGGTACAGGTGGCTCTTCCCCGTACCGCGGGGGCCGAGTTCGACGAGGTTGTAGTTCCGTTCGACGAACGGGACCATCCGCAGAAGCATCACCATCTTCGCCCGGTCGGACATCGCCAGCGGCTCCAAACCGACGGAGCGAAGCAGGAAGTTCTTCCACTCGGGCGTGGTGAATCGCGCTCGGCCCTTCGTGAGCGTCGCCAGCACATCGGACTTGGACAGCTGGATCGCCCGCAGGCTTTCGATGGCAAAGGGCCGGCCGTGCTGCTCCTCCGCGATAGCTGCGTCGTAGGTCAGCGTCACCTCGGCGTAGAAACCGTCGCTGAGCATTCGCTCGTGTTCGTGCACAAGGGTATCTGCGATGCGCACGTCCTTCAGCCCGAGGCTGGAAAGCTCCACAAGGAATGAGTCTGTCTTGGGGTCGAGACGGGCCTTCACTAAATCGATGAGCTTGACGGAGCCTTTCTTGCGGGCGTTGGCTTTGAAGAGCTCTTGGTCGCTTGTGCGGACAGTCCGGTCCTGCAACTGCCGCTCGACAACCTTCAAGCCCTCCTCGATCTCCTCTTCCTTGACTGTCGCGCAGTATCGCCCGAGGAGAAACTCCACAACGTAGGTGGGCACGGGATACTGCCGGCTATACCGTCGTACGAGGTCTTTGCGCACGAGAAAGCCGTCGAAGGTCGATGCCGCGAGTTGGTCGAGATGGTCAAGGTGCATGTTAGTCGTGATCTCCAACGGTGGTGGCTTCCTTGCAGACCACGCGCCCGGACGCGTCGACAATGACAAGGCTGACCATTGTTCCTTCGAGGGAATCGTCGGCGACCAACAGCGCGGCCCTTCCGTCGACGTCCAGGGTCTTGGGTTCGGCAATGCTTGAGTTCGGGACGTTGGGCTTCGTCCGCAGGTCGGCCAGCAGCCCTTCGGCCGCCGGCTGCACGTGCACCCGACAGCGCAGACCCACCCAGCGAACTTCGCTCACCGTGACCACCACGCCAGCTGGCGCACCCATCGAAGCGAATGTCAGGACCGGAACCAGGCACTCCTGCAAGCTCGCGCCGCCGTGCGCGTACTCCTGTCCGGCCACGAAGCAGTGGACCCCCGGCGCGTACGCGAACCGCTCCTGAGGGTTCCACGACCAGCCGGCGACGGGCACCTCCACGTGGGAACTGTCCTTGATCGACGCGCATCGAGACCAGCGGCTTTCGGAGAGATACTTTGGCAGTTGCACCTTCGGTATCCCGCCGGGTACGAGCAGCCAGCCGTGGTCGGTCACAACACGCACGCGCTTCCAGCCCGCTTCGAGCAGCGCCTGCACCCGCTCCAGTAGCAGTTCCAACTGGTCTTCAATCCGCGCCGTGAGCTTCCCCTGGAGGTGGTGCCCAAGCTTGTCGAGTTCGCCATACTCCGTCCAGCCGCGGGCGTTGGTGGCGCGTACGTCACCCGACTCTGCCGGCCCGAGCACCTGGAATCCTTCGGCAGAAAGCAGCCGGCGGAAGCGATCGATGTTCAGGCCGTTGCCGCCATCCGCGGTCTCCGGGCAGTAATCGGCCTCCAAACGGCCCCCACGGAGCTTTCCGGCAACCGGCGACACCGCTGGCTTGGCCGTCGCCGTCACCGTGGGCAGCGCGGCCCAACGCCAACCGGCGGACACCTCTAATCGCCGCTCTCCAGCCATTGCCACGAGCCGCTGCCCGACATCGAATCGCAGCCCGTCGGCGAACACGATGCATTCGCCAGCGTCGGCAATGACACGTTCCTGTTGCGCCACCGTAGGCAGGGCCTTTGCCGCCACACATTCCTGGAAGTGCCTTGCGGAGTCTTCCAACCACGGCAGATACACGGAGCGCACTGCTTGCTGGATGGCCGCGGTGTCTTCGGCCGTCTTCACTCTGGCCAGCGCCCGCATCGCGCCGTCGTCGGCCAGATACCCACCCTCGGCGTAAAGCGTGGCCATTGCGTCGGCGGAATCGCCACCCAGCGTCATCGCGGTCCGCGTGGCAAGCAACGCCAGGTGCTCCAAGGCGTTCGCCAGCGGGCACATGCCTACCCGCGCCCACACCCATTTGCGTCGTGGGCCGTGTTCGATCTCCAACTGCTCCAGGCGCTGCCGCGCTTCGGCGGGCTTCATCGAACCGAACTTCACCAGTGCCGCTCGAAGCTCCTCCTCCATTGAGTCGTTCTCGTCGGGCCAAGGCTCCTTGTCGAAGATCAACTTCCCCTTCGGCTTGGCCCGTCGCAAGAGGTTCGGTATTCCGGGGTACAGAGCTGGCGATTCGGCGAACCGCTCCCAAACGCCGTACCAGGCGTCCTTGCGTTCACCGAGCTTTTCACCGCCGACGATCTCGCCATCCGTCACCGGATCGAAACCGTAGTCTTGGCGGCAACGATTGCGGAACGCCGCCCACTTTCCCTCGTCCCACTTCGCCCGCGTGCCATTCGGATCACCCAGCCACAGCAGCAGGTCGCGCGGCGTGTCCCCGATCATCAGCCGGTCAAAGTCCTCGGCCTCCAGCCGCTTCGTGCGCAACGGTGCCACCGGCGTCACCGCGAGTTGCGAGAGCGCCCCCTGCATCGCTTGGAGCGTGAGCTTGTCTTCGGCCACTTCCAAGCCCAGCCCGCCGTCGTCGCTCACCAGGAACGCTCGGATAGTCCAGTCCTTGCCGTTCTTCTGCGTCCAAACCGTTCCGCGGTACTGAAGCTCGACCAGCGGCTTGAGCGCATCGGGGCATTCCTCGACCGCCCGGAGCGTCTGCCGGCTCACGCCCGGCATGTAGATCACGGGCACGGTGTCCGCCGCCCAGGTAAGGTCGGGGAATTTGTCGGCCCGAATCGCCGGCTCGATCACGCATCGCAGCCAGATCGCTGGCCCCGTCCGCGTCTCAGCGCCGTAGTCGCCCAGTGTCAGCAGTTCGGGCATTAACCCACGCAGTTGCTCGACCACGGGTCGCCACTGACTATCGGCATCGGTCCACAGCACCGCCGCGGGTGCGACCACGTCGCCGGGGTTGTATCGCGCGGCATGCGCGAGTGACTGCCGGACGGCCTCGAGCAACGTTGATCGCTGTCGGTTGGGAGTGTTCACCTGTCGTTCAATTCCACGAGCTGACCAGTTCGGTTGCCTTCACCAGCGCCCGTAGTTTTGTGTCTGCACCGCCGCCAAACCACATCCGCTCCAGACGCTGATCTGGCTGCTCTTCCTGCTGTGGCTGCTTGTAGTCTTCGAACCGTGTGATGGCGTTGTAAGCGCCCCAGAGCGTGCCGCGT
This sequence comes from Candidatus Methylomirabilota bacterium, assembly GCA_035574135.1. Lineage (GTDB taxonomy): Bacteria > Verrucomicrobiota > Verrucomicrobiia > Limisphaerales > DATLZF01 > DATLZF01. The sequence goes on along the minus strand of DATLZF010000335.1, from coordinate 7,746 downwards.
ACTCCGGGCAGTTGGAGGTCTTCCTGAGTCTCGAAGACCTTGCGCACGTGCCCCCACCGTGCCGGTTTTTCGCCGTTCTTCTTCTGCACCGCGGTGCGCGGGAAGACGGCCTCGAAATAATGTTCGAGCCGGGTGTCGGTCATCTGAACCTTGGTCATCTGGCGGAGCTGCTGTTCAGCCTTCACGAAGACGTCCTGTGTAATAGAAAGAAAATCCGCGAGTTCTTCCAGCTTGAATTGCATCTGCTTGCTATGCCGGACGCGGTAGGCTTTCTGTCCATCGCCCATCGCTAGCATCAGCGTGTTCTGGCAGACCACGCGAACGGTCGTGAACTTCACGATAACGGAGCCGTCGCCGGAGTGCGTGTTCGAGAGCAGCAGGTACTTAAGGCACTCGTCGCCGCGAACAATCTTCATGGCCTCTGGCATCTTGGCCATCACCCAAATTCGCTCGCCTTCGCCCAATGCGCTGGAAGTCTCAAAGTAGGCCATGCCCTCGCGGACGATGGGGTCGAAGAACACGAATGCATCCACGTTCTGGAGCGGTTGATACCGCCGGCTTGCGACACCCAACAGCACCTCGCTTTCGTTCGCGTTTGGTCGTGGCATACGCACGATCTCGTAACGCGAGAACTCTCTCTTCGCGTTGATCTCTCGCGCCCCGCGTGCGGGCCGAAGCTCCACTTCCCAGTCCAGACCGGCGGCCCGGATCATCTGTTCTGCCGTCACGCCCTTGGCCACTTGCTTCCCAAGCTCATGCCAGGGAACGTTGCCGTAGTAGGCCATGGTCTGAACGTTCGCCGGCATCACTTACCTCCTTTCTTGGCCACGTCGCGGGCCGCTTGCTTAGCCTTGTTCGTGTAGTGGCAGTCGTTGTGGCGGTTGCCATCGAACTTCTGGCCGCCCGCGAAGGGCTTTTCCCCTGACTTCTCATCATCCAAAGCGTCGTCCCAGCCCCAGAACCACGGATACGCGGCCTTGGGGCGCTCCGGTTCCTTGCCGCGGTCCTTGTCCCACTTGATGTTGGGCTTGTAGCGGAGCACACCCGCGCCTTTCTTGCCGGCGGGCAGGTCCGACGCCAGGAACGGGCGGATGTTCAGACGCACGCCGTCGTTGATGTCCGGCGACCAGCCGATCGGTTGCTCGGCCAGCGGCTTCCAGCGGACGAAGAGATCGAACGGCGGCTCGCCTTCGAGGATCGCCTCTAGCCTCTTCTGGAGTTCCAGCGCCGCGGCCAAGCGATCTTCCGCGCCACCTTCGCCGCGCTTCACGCCATCCTTCTGCCGGGTGATCCACTCGCCCAGATAGGCGTAGGTCAAACTCTCTAGCAGGCGCCGGCCTTTGCCCTTCTCGCCGGCTAAGGTGTGGTAGTTCACCAGCGCGTGGAAACCGTCCCGCTTGCGGCCGTCCCATATGTGCCAGAGGAACGGGCGTTGATGGAACAGGTCGCAATGCTGTCCAAAGAAATCGCTCCGCAACCACTCCTCCAAGTCCGCCGCATCTGAACCGGTGGCGCGGATCAGTTCCAATTCCGTTTGCGCTTTCCAATCGTTGGCAAACGCCACGGCGAGCAATTTGCGCAGCCGCTCCGCGGCCGGCTCTTCGCCGCGGACGGATGGAAGGCACACGATGCCATCGTCATCCGCCAGCTTTTCAAGCCCGTCCGAGCCGAGCGCCGGACAATCGGGAAACCTTGAACCGGTCTGCCGCGGCCATTGGTAGCCGAGCAACCGCGCCACAGCCACGTGCAACGGCTGGCCTGAGCCTTTGGGATGCCCGTTGAATAACCATTGCGTCGGGTCGCTGGAGAACGGCTTCGGCAATCCGTGCGGATACTTCTCCGCCGCTACCTTCTGCCAGTGCGCCAGATCGAAGGGGATCTTAGTCAGTGCTCCCGGAATTACCTTCGGTTGATGATTAATGCGTCGAACGGCGTCTTTGAATTCGGCGCTGAGACAGAAAGCGTAGATTGCGGGAAGAGTCGAGGGTTTCGCCGGGATCAGCGGCGCAACTGAATCGTCAAACACATCGCCCGAAAAAATCGTCGCGTTCAGCGTGACCATCCGTTGGATGGCGATGCCGATTTTGCCAGTTGTGGAGGGTGGAGGAAAATTGTGCGCCTTTGACCTCAAATGCAGGTCTCCTTGCGCCTTCTCCCATCTTATGACTGACTCTCGGCCGGTAAACGGAAGCGACACCTGGGGAGCTTGCTGGACCGGTGCCCAAGTTTCCTCATCAAGTTGCGGTCGTTCCCAAAAGACCCCGTAAAACCTATTGTCATCGCCTGTCACAATCCCTTGCCACGCCCGCGCCAGCTCATTGAGGAGTTTCTTTTCGCCGCCGGAGTCGAGGGTGATAATCGAATCGGGGTTTTTCAACTGACTTGCCTGCGAAACTGTCGAGCTACTGTTGGAGGCGAGTGCTGACGACTTAGTCTCGACGGTTGGCTTGTCGGATAGATCCGCTGCCATAAATATGGCATCCACAGGCGGAAGCTTGTTCGACAAGACAACCAAACTGACGGTCACAACCTCGCCCTCAATGGTCTCGAATGCCCCCGCGCCAAGGCGAGCGACCGCATTCCACTGGTTACTCGTCAAAAGCCGGGTGCGAAGCTTTTCGTAGCGTGGCTGAGAAAACCAATTTTGGGGAGTAACCAAAGATGCGGTGCCGTCGCGATCACAAAAGTCCAAGCAGCGCTCGAGAAAACAGGTCGCCAGATCGTTCTTGGCTTCCGGATGAATACGCTCGCAGTAATCCTTGAGAACATCGTCCTGATTCCCGCGACCAAGGTAAGGCACGTTGGTCGCGACGAGCGTGAACTGGCCGGCGAGAATTTCCGCCGCCTTGGCAAGACCGCGCGCGGTCACGGCCACTTCATGCGCGGTGTCGTCCTCGGTTTCCTGAGCCAGCGCCTTCTCCAGCAGCGGCTGGAGTTCATGGAACGCGGCCACGAGCAGATCGCCCTCGCCGGCGCGCGGGTTGATAAGGCTGCCGAGCACCGCGGCCTTTTGGAACAGCCGGTAAAGCCGCTGCATACCGCTTTGGAGCTTGTGGTTGTCGCCGGCAATTTTGAGCCAGTCGGCTTCGCGGGTGTTCGGTTCGAGGCCGCAGCAGGCTAGGTTCATCGCCGGCAACGGGCGATAGCCCAGGCGCCGCCACGCGGCCAGTGCCAGGCTGAACGCGCCAATCTGGGTGCAGCGCGGGTCAATCTCCAATCCGAACAGGTTGTCGCTGATGGCACCCGCCACCGCCGCCGCTTCGTCCAGCTTTTCCTCTGCCATGCGTACGGCGACCAGCCGCTCGAACATCGCCACCACGAAATGCCCGCTGCCCATGCACGGGTCGATGCACTTGAGTTCCTTCGCCGTCTTCGGCCACCCTTCAAACGTGCCGGCGGCGGGAGTCCACTTACCGTCCTTGCTTTTGATGAAGCGGAGATATTTCCACGGGCATCCCGGCAGAGCGCAGAACCGTCGTACTTCCTCTTCCGACTCGAACTCGGCGTTCTTTGCGTCCTCTGCGGCTAATCTCTTTCCCGCCCACCACGCACCGAGCGTGTTATCGAGCAGGAAGTCCACCATGTAATCCTCGGTGAACAGTTGCGTGACCGATGGCAGTTCATCCGCGCCAATCTTGTTGCCGGCGGCGTTGACCTCATCCTTCCGCTCTGCCTGCCAGAATTGGTAGCACCAGCCGAGGCTGTCGCTGGCTGTGAACGTGTCCTTCGTGAGCGAGTCGAGCAGTTGCTCCAGCTTGAGCTGATCTTCGCGCGCCAGCGGCACTTGCAGCACCGGGTCATCGGCGCGGAAGATTTCCGGCAGCATCGTTTGGGCGTAACGCCCGGCAAGAGCCCAGAGGTTCGTCTCCGCGTCCTTCGCCAACTCCTTGCATTCTTCCAGGCTGACCGCCACGCCCATGTCCGGCTCGATGAGCAGATTGTTTTCCGCCAGAAACCGCGCGAACAACATCCGGTGCCAATGCTCGTAGGCGCACTCTTGAGCGAGATGATTGATGACGAGCTGCCCCTTGGCATCCTGCATGTCGCCTAGCTGACGCGCCCGCGCGCGCAGCTTGTTGCGCAGAGTGCGCTGCTCCGGCTTCATGTGCCCATACGGCTCGTGATGCGCCACCGCCAGCGATTGCAGCGCATCCTTTGCCGACCGCTCCGCGAGATTGCGTGCGGCGATGCACGCCCGTTCCAGTTTATTCCTCAGCTCTATGGGGAGTATCGACATGGCGCAGTCCCTCAGGAAATCACGACTGGGCCGGTTTTGAGCTTGGCCAGGAGGTCTTTCTCCGTGTCGGCCAGCCACGCCTTGACTTCCTGCTCCGTCTTGAGCGTTCCGCTGGTGAGATGGACGCGCTGGGTCTTCGGCTCGAGCAACTTCGCCGCGGCGACGGCGGCACGGCTGAACTGCTGGCGTAGCGCGTCGGTCCGCGTCTTCCACGCCGGCAGTGGGATGTGTTCTAGCGTGCGGATCAGGTCGCCCTCGGAACCAACAGCAAGGGCCGGCAACTCGTCGATGCCTTCGCTGGCGAGAATCTGCTTCTGCTGGTCGGCCTTGAGTTTCTTCCAGTTGTCGCCGGCAGTCAGCGCCGTCATCTGCTCGTTGTAGGTCTTTTCGTACGCCGTGTGTGCCGCAGTGACAGCGACGCGGAGCCCATCGACGACGGCCTTGCGGATGTCCGGCACGGGATCGCTCGTGTCGAGCAGCCGGCGCTCGGACTTCACCGCCTCGGCTTGGGAGCGGAGTTCATCGGCTCCGGGCATGTCGTCGGCGTGCTTGAGCAGCGTGCGGAGCGTTTCCCATGCCGGCTTGCGCTTGCCGGCCAGTTCGGCGAGCTTCCCCCATTCCTTGGCCTGCTGGGCGAGCGTGTCGTGCTGTTTGAGCATTTCGGCCAGTTGCTCGACTCCCCCGAAGCCGCGCAGCGTATCGAGGTGCGCATTGGTCGGTCGGGCCGGCATCGGCGGCTCGCCGCCGGCATGGTCCGCGAGTTCAGCCAAGCGAGCCAGGAACACGGGGGCCTTGGCGATTTCCTCGTTGGGCTTGCAGTCCACGCCGGCGTCGTGGAAGAGCTTGCGGAGCTTCATCTTCTCGCGCGCGTTGAGCGTGGCCGTCTCGGCGCGGAAGTCGGTGACGGAAATCTTCGCCTGGTCAAGCTGACCCTGCGAGAGCGTCATGCCTTTGTGCGTAGCGCGTAGGTGGCCGATTGTGTGGAGTGTGATGAGCGCGGCGTCCACGGCGTCGCGCGGCCAGCCGTAAGGGCTGGCCTCAAAGGCGTCGCGCACGTCCTTGCCGCGCTTGCCCGAGCCGACCTCGGAAAGCACGGCCGCGCAGACGGGGTGCTTTTCAGGCGCGTCGGTCCAGTCCACCGCAGACAGGGCCGCTTCATCGCCGTTCTTGGCGCGGTTGATGACACTGGCCCAGCGGTTGTCGTCAGCGTCCTTGAAGCTCGGGAACAACCGGTCGAGCGACGCCTGCGCGGCCGCTTGGACCTTGGCCACGAGATTCAGTTCGTACCGCTCGCCACCGCCACCCTGGAAGACCTTCGCGCCGTCAATCACGTCGGTGACGATCAGCGTGCGGGCCGCTTCGGCCGTGCCCATACGCGTGGCCATCGCATCGCGGGCCTCGCGGCCTTCGGGCGTGGTGGGCGTACCCTTGAAATCCAGGGTCGACTTGGCGGCTTCGTACTCAACGATGGCCGTCTGCAGGTCGTCGGCGCTCGCCTTGGGGACGTATACATGGATGACCGCGCTGTCGCTGCCAGCGGCTCGGGCGTCGTTGACGACGGTGCTCTCCTTCTCGCCCCAGCCGTCGCGGACCCACACGGGGATGTCACTGCCGCCGGCCGCCGGGGCTTCGGTGCCGAAGTGAACCAGCAGCTTCCTTGGCTCCTTGCATTTGCCCTGCGCGAGCTTGATGCCCTTGAGGGCATCGCCGCAGGCGGCGCTGATGAGCGAGCCGCGCTTGCTCGACAGGGAGGTCAGATCGCTGTTCAGCCGGGTCTGCCGGTTGCGGAACTCGCGGTCCCACTCGCTGCTCTCACGAGTTTGGAGGCTGTATTCCTCGTCCAGCTTGATCAGCGTGCCCGCATCCACCAGCTTCTTGAGGACTCGCGGGATCTCCTTCCGGAGTTGCGTGCCGTCACTCGACAGATCGGAGACGAGTAGGTCGGCCAGCATCTCCGGAGTGGCCCGGACGCCGATGTCAGCGACGGCTTCTCGCGGGAGCTTACGGATCAGGAAGATCAGACCGCACAGCCGCTGGGCGAGGCGGCCGTCGTCGGTGGCGTCATCGAGGTTGCGGATCGTCTCGTCAATCTCTCGGAGCAGGATGCCGCCGCGGAGCAGGTCCGGGTGAAGCTGGCCGAAGATGAAGTCCGCGGGTACGACGGTGCCAAGCGAAGCTTCGGCCGTCTGTCGGACGGCTTCGTGAACGATCTTGAGTTGCGTACGCAGCTGGCTCGCCGTCCCGGGCACGTCGACCGCGCGGAGCACGTGCTCCCAAAACCGGCGGCGGACCGGCAGCAGCGGATAGTCGTCCACGATGATGTCGCGGTCTTCCGGGCACGCCGCGATGCGGGTGCCCGCAAGCTGACGGTCGATCTCGCCGGCGTGGGCGTTGAGCGTGTCCTCGACGGTCTTCTTCTTGTCGGCCCTCTTGGCCAGCACCACGCGGCGGGTGACCGTCTCCACGTCGGAGTCGGACAGTTCCACCGGGATGGTGAACCGGCCGTTGAGGCGCTGAAGCAGCGGGAGGTTGCCGGCCAGGGCCGTCTGGCCCGCGCCGATCAGAAGCACGCGGCTGTCCAGCTGCTTGCAGAGAGCCTCAGCGACTTCCTGCACGTCGGTGGAACGGCCCGGATCGTTGCCGATGAAGAGCTGGATTTCGTCGAGGACGATCACGGTGCAGGGCAGTTGGCCCTTTACCGAGAGCACCTCGCGAACCAAGCGGATGAACTCGTTGGTGGAGATGTCTTCCACCACGGGAAATTGCGCCCGCAGCGTCGCGCGGGCCTGCTTGAGGTCTGGTGCGAAGTCGGGATCGGCGTCGCGAACAGCCTTGGCGAGGATGGGGCTGACGTACAGGTCGTGCAGTTCGTTGAAGAAGTCTTTGCCGGCCGCTTCGACCGCGGTTTTCACCCGGTCGAAAATGCCGTTCTTCTGGAGCCACATGCAGAACTGCGCCTGCGGTAGCGCCTCCGGCAGGCCCTTGGACGCGAGGACGATGCTCAGGACGGCTAGGCGGACGCTCTCTCCGCCTCCGGACGGCAATGTTCCCGACGCGGCATGCAGGCCACCGCCGCGCCGGCCCAGCGTGTCGAGTTCACGCAGATGGTCTTGCACCTCCTGCGGCAGGCGGGCCAGGCTGCGGGCGGTCGCGCCGTCCTTGAAGCGCGTATCCACCCACAGGTGGCGGAACATCTTCAACAGGTGCGACTTGCCGCTGCCGTAGAAGCCGCTCACCCACGCAGCCGGCTGCGTCGTTGAACTGACGTTGCCGAGGTAGGATTCCACGATGCGGATCAAGCCGTCCTCGTACTGGCCCTCACACACGAAGTGCTCGAGCTCGTACCGAAGCGTCTCGATTTCCTTGTCTCTAAAAGCTAGGACTTAATCGGACAGTCATGCGAGGGTAGCTCTCGGTGTCCACCCCCCTCCAGGAGGAGGGAGAAAGGACGCGAGAGGGCGATGACGACGGAGCAGAAGATTATCAAGACGAAGGTGGGGCTTCTGGAG
>DATLZF010000334.1:0-4353 GCA_035574135.1 Candidatus Methylomirabilota bacterium | reverse complement strand
CCGCAAAGTTCTGCACACCGGCCCCCGCCACCACGTGCACCGCGTGCACCGCCCCGAACACCCCAATGAGCATGGCTCCGGTCGCCTGCGGCGGCCACGCCGGCAGCCACGCCTTGGTGTACTCACCGAACCCGTAGGCCGCCGCCGCCATCGGCGCGGAAAACCCCACGAGCAGGGACATCCATCCGGCAATGCACCCCGCCGCCGGGTGCAGGACGCGGGCAAGGAAGACATACTCGCCCCCCGATTCCGGGATGCGCCGCGCCAGCGCGCCATAGCAGAGCGCCCCGCAGCCGGCCACGATTCCTCCAACCAGCCACGCCAGCAGCACGCGCCCCGGCGAACCGAGGTCGGCCAGGGCGAAACCGCTCGTGGTGAACACTCCCGTGCCGATCATGCTGGCCACCACCAACGCCGTGGCGCTAACCAGCCCGAGCTGACGGGGCGCCGTCACGAGGAACGAAACGAGAACCAAGTGAGCCGAGAAGCGAAAGACCAGAGACGCCGACAACTCATCGGTGGCTCCCCCCGTCTCACTTCCCGGTTCCTTTTCCGGTCATCGGGACGAAGCGCACGGGCAGGACAGCGCGCCGCTCGATCCTGTCCCCTTTCTTGTCCAGCAGGTAAAGACTCTGATCGTGGGCCGGGCCGACGGGGATGATCATCCGTCCGCCTTCCTTCAACTGGTCCACGAGCGGTTGCGGGATGTGCTCGGGCGCGCAGGTGACGATGACCGCGTCGAACGGCGCCGCCTCGGGCCATCCCAGGTAGCCGTCGCCCGCGCGCACGAACACGTTGGTGTAACCCAGCCGCCGCAGATCGGCTTCCGCGCGGACAGCCAAGGGCTTGATGATTTCCACCGTGTAAACAGCGGCCACAAGTTCGGCCAGCACCGCGGCCTGATAGCCCGACCCGGTGCCGATCTCCAGCACGCGATCCGTCGGGCGGGGATCGAGCTTCTCCGTCATGAAGGCCACGATGAACGGCTGCGATATCGTCTGGCCGTAGCCGATGGGCAGCGGATGATCTCCGTAGGCGAGCGGCCGTTCGGCCGCCGGCACCAACTCGTGGCGCGGCACCTTGCCCATCGCCGCCAGCACCCGGCGATTGGTGATGTCGCGGCCCGGGGCGATCAACTGCTGTTCCACCATCCGCCGCCGGGCCGCGGCGAACGCCTCGGCGTCGGACCGTGCCGCATCCGCGGCCTTGGCGATTTCCCCCGACGCCGCAAGCAGAACGCCGAACCCCACCAAGGCCGTGTATTCTCGGGCCTTCATCGGTTCCTCGCCTTGCGGAAGCGGAGGAAGTAATTGTCCTTCAGCAGATCGGCCTCCTCCGTCAGCTTGAAGCCGGCCGCCTCAATCTCGGCAGTGAACACTTCCTGGCCCGCGCGAACGTGGTTCAGAACCCACTCCGAGCTCCGGCCCGGGATGCGCTTGAAATCCACCAGCACCACTTCGCCGCCGGCACGCAACGCCCGATGCAGCGAGGCCATCGTGCTCCGCGGATACTCGAAGTGATGGTAGGTGTCGCAGATGAAAGCGAGGTCGATCGAGTCCGGCGGCAGCTCCACCGAGCGTTCGGTGCACAGCACCGTCTGGACGTTGTGCAGGCCCTCGGCAGCGGCCCGCCGCTCGATGTGCGCCAGGAAATCCTTCGCGATGTCCACGGCGTAAACGCGGCCGCGTGGCCCGACCGCCCGGCTCAACAAGGGCGTGAACAGCCCCGTGCCCGCGCCGACATCCGCCACCGCCAGGCCGGGCCGCAGCTTCATGGCCGCCACGATCCGCTCGCGTTCGGTGAAGATCTCGCGTCCCTCGCGTTCGAACCGCTCGACCCATTGCGTGAGATTCAAGCCGGGCTTGAGAAACTCCTCGTTGATGCCGGGCTTGGCGCTGGCCTCTGGCGCTGCCGGAACGGCAGCGGGGCGCTGAGGCGGCGCGGAGCAACCCGCCAGGGCCAGACCCGTCGCGATGAAACCGGCGAAGAGCCGCCGCCAGGACAAGAGCTTGATCATGCCGGGAGGGTAGCCATCGTCCGCCCGCGTTGCCAAGCGCCGCCTCGGAGTCGGGTGGCTCTCCTACGCCTCGGCGCCCGCTCCGTGGGAGTGTGCCCTACGGTTGCCAGTGAAGCCCCGGGCAGGCGGTGGGAGCGGCCCGGGCCGCGTGGGAATCCGGCCCGTGGTTTGTTTGCAATGCGCCGGCCAGGTGCAATTCAGGTTTTCGGTCTCCCACGGCGCGCCTTACGGCGCCGGGTGGTCGGTGCCGCGTGTGGTCCGGGTATGCAAGACGCCCTCCTCGTCGAACCAGATCGGATCAAGGGCCAGGAACCGCTCCCACCCAATCTTCTCGCTGTTCTGCTGGTGATAAACCATCCAAAGCCGGCCATCCGGGCCGGGGACAACACAGTGATGCCCCGGGCCGAAGACGCCGTTGCCCCGTTTGGCGATGGGATTGCCCGAATACTTGGTGAACGGTCCGAGCGGCGACGACGCCGTCGCATAGCCGATGGCGTAGTCCGGGCCATCCGCGCCACTGCCCGAATACATCAGGTAGTAAACTCCCCGACGTTTCAGCATCCAGGGGCCTTCGGTCACCGCACCTTTCTTTTGCTCCCAATCCACGGTGGGGCGGATCACCTCGCGCGCTTCGCCGCGCTTGGTCAGCGGATCGGCCATTGGTTGGACCATGATTTTGAATCCGCCCGCCAGATTCACGTAGTAGAGATACAGCGCGCCGTCGTCATCCTGAAACAGGTGGGCGTCGATGGCGCTGTCGGCCAGGTTTCCCCGGTCTTGGAAGGGCCCCAACGGTCCGTCGGCCACGGCCACGCCGATGACTTTGTTCAACCCGCCTGCACCGGCCTGCCGGCTGACGGTGTAATAGAGATAAAACCTTCCGTCGCCTTTGGCGTGATGGAACACGTCCGGCGCCCACGCGCCGCCGCGCGGATCAATAAAGCACTTGGGCTTCTGCTCCCAGTGCACGAGGTCGTCCGACACGAAGACGTCGTAGCCTTTGCCGTCGGTGGTGGGATACAGGTAATACCGCCCGGCGTGGCGAAGCACGTGCGGGTCCGCCGGTCCGATGCGCTCAATGATGGGGTTCCGATAGGTCTTGCCGCCACGCGCCGTTCCGGGCTGCGCGTCGGCGTCCGAGAGGAAGACAGCGCCGGCAACGAACGCGTTGAGGAAACTCCGGTTGAAGCAGTTCATGCGGCGATTCTGGCAGGACTACCGGGCGTGGACAACCCGTCTGTGGACAACGGGTCTGATTGAAACCGACCGTGAGCGAGGACGAGAAGGCAGGTGGCGCGCGGAGTCCTCTCGCCCGTGAGATGGCTTGCACAGCGGTCCGTACCCATCGCAACCGGCGTCTCACGAGACGACCGCCGCGGGCGTCCGGAAGGATTTGGGCCCTGCCGGCGGGGTGGGGACGCGCCGCCCTACCCCGCGAGATGCAGGGCGAGAATACGCACCTGGCGACCACCGCTTGCGATCTCACTCCCACGGAACCCCTTTACTTCCCTGTGAGACTCGCTCAGGTTGTCCGCGCCATCATGAAACTTTGCCGCTTTCAAAAGGCCGAGGGACGCGTGTGCGTCGGCCTCATCATGGATGAATCCACCCTGCTTGACCTGTCGGCCGAGGGCATTGACCGGCTCTCATCGCTGCTGGAATTCGAAGCGCTGTTGCCCCAATTGACCGCCCTCGCGGCGCAGAATCTGCCGCGCGTGGCGCTGCGAGAGATCACGTTGCTGGCGCCCGTCGAACGCCAGGAGGTGTGGGCGGCCGGCGTCACCTACCTGCGCAGCAAGAAGGCGCGCATGGAGGAAAGCGACTTCAGCGCGACGGCCTACGACAAGGTGTACGAGGCCGCGCGGCCGGAACTTTTCTTCAAGTCGCTGCCGGAGAAGGTTGCGGGTCCCGGCCAATCCGTCGGCATCCGGCGCGACGCCCGGTGGAGCGTGCCGGAACCTGAACTGGCGCTGGTGATCAACTCCCGGGGTCACCTCGCCGGCTTCACCATCGGCAACGACATGAGTTCGCGGGACATCGAGGGCGAGAACCTGCTCTACCTGCCGCAAGCCAAGGTCTATGACCGCTCGTGCGCCATCGGCCCCTGCATCACGGTGGGCGCCACCGAAGCTGAAGCGCGCACCTGGACCATCCGACTTCAGATCGAGCGAGCCGGCCAGACCGTGTTCGCGGGCGAAACCTCGGTGGGGCAGATCAAGCGCAGCTTCGACGAGTTGATCGGCTATCTGTGCCGTAGCCAGCGTTTCCCACATGGCGCCATCCTGCTCACCGGCACGGGCATCGTGCCGCCGGACCACTTCACCTTGGCGGAGGGC
>DATLZF010000333.1:0-2454 GCA_035574135.1 Candidatus Methylomirabilota bacterium | reverse complement strand
CATCAAGCCCGAAAACGTCCTCGTGGACCGCCGCGGCCGGGTAAAGATCGCCGACTTCGGCTTGGCGAAGATTCTCGGCGTCAATCCCGACGCCCAGCGTCTGACCGCCGAGGGCCAGATCATGGGCACGCCCCATTACATGGCACCCGAGCAGGTCGAGCGGCCGCTGGCCGTCGATCATCGGGCGGACATCTACGCCCTGGGGGTCGTGTTCTACGAAATGCTCACGGGCGATCTGCCACTCGGCAAGTTCCCGCCGCCATCTCGCAAGGTGCAGATCGACGTGCGGCTCGATGAAGTGGTCTTGCGCGCCCTCGAAAACGATCCGGCCCGGCGCTATCAGAAGGCCGGCGAGGTCAAGACACAGATCGAGACCATCGCCGGCACGCCCGCGCCGGCGCCCGACGCGCCCGCCCCACCCGAACAGGACTTCATTCGCTGGGGCGGCTTTCCCCTCGTCATCGAGCGTGAGGGCGGGCGCAAGGTGAACGGCAGGGCGGTGGCGAAGGCCTTCGCCATCTTCTTCGGATTGCTCACCATCCTCTTCGGGGTCGTTTCGCTTCTGGCGGGGCGCACGCTGTTTGGCTGGCTGGGCCTCTCCGGCCATTTGAGCCTGCAACTGCGCCTGCTCGCCGCGGCGTTGCTGACCGCCTTTGGCCTCTGGCGCGCCTGGCGCTCGAAGCCCGGGTTCCAGTCCCTGCCGCGCACGCCCCAAGGAACGGTCGTTCTCCCGGCGGAAGGCATCTCGCGCAAGGCGGTCATCGCCGCGTGCTGGGCTCCCTTCGCTTTCCTCGCCGCGTTTTCGTACTTCTTTGCCCGGACCGTGGTTCACGTTCCCGACGACGCCACGACCATGCCCGAGTCATCTGCCCAGTGGTGGCAGGTCTTGTTGTTCGTAACGGTGCTTCCGCTGGGCCTGACCGCGCCGTTTGGCACCACGATTCTGGGCTGGCTTGCGGTCGGCGACATCCGGCGCAGCCGCGGCCGTGTTGGCGGCCTGCCGCTCGCGGTCGGCGCCGGGCTGCTGTTTCCACTGCTGGCCTTCGACGGGTTGCTGGCGTGGCTCTGGACAACCGCCGTGCGGGCGATGGCGGAGGGGGCGGGTGAATCGTTTTCCACGGCCCCGTGGCCCGCGTTGGCCACCATCGGCGCGGTCGTCCTCAGCCTCATCGCCACGTTTGACATTTCCCGCCGCGTCTGGCGCGCGGCACGCCTGGCCACCGCCACACCGCCAGCCCACGGTGACTGGTGGTGGAGCCGAAAGCCGGGCATGGCCACCATCGCTCTGGCCTGTGTGGCGATGATTCTCGCCGCCGTCCAGCACGGCGAACGGCCGGAAACGTTCAAGAACCCACCACACCAGGTCGCTTCTGTGAACGCCAGGACTGGCGTGCCCGGCGTTACACTGCCGAACGGCGTCGTGCTCGAACTGCTTGCTGTCACCGACGCGGGATCCGCCGCGGATGACTGGTGGACGCCGGCTGGCCGGCGCGTTGAAGGCAGCAACCTCGCCCTCGAGGGTCTGCCGCCATGGGGCACGCCGGGCGTCACGCCGAAGGACCTGGTGTTTCGCCTGCACCCGCCGCTCCCGGCCGGCCAGATCGGCGCCATTCAGGCTGACCCGGCCAGCGGCTGGGTTCCTGGCACACACGCCCGGATGAACGGCCAGTCGCTGACCGGCGCCGTCCCCGTCCGCATGGCCTGGCCGGATCGCGTCCAGAACGTCACCGTGCGGCTTGGTGTGGGGATGGCGCCGTGGCAGACCCTGGCGACATTCAACCCGAAGAACCAAACTTCCAGCCATCGCTCCGTGGAAAGAGATTTGTATCGCAGCGTGGAGTTCCACCAATCGGGCCAGGGACGGGAGGGCGCCGTGCTGACCTTCCTGTACGACGAGGGTAATGAGAGGACGCAACTGGAGATGGTCGCTGTGGATGCGGACGGCGCCGAGCATCGGGCCTCGACGACCTCCACCACCACGAGGGGCCGGCGCGTGACCGCGACGTACTCCTATGCGCTGCGGCTGGAGCGCGTGCAGGAATTTCGCGCGCTGGTTCGGCCGCTGCGCTGGGTCGAGTTTCGCAACGTCGCCGTGAAAGCGCGCGGCAACCTGGAGCACACGGGGCCCGTCAGCCCAAGTACCATCCAGGTGGCGACGCTGGACCCTGAAAAGGGCCGGCTCGTCGCCCGCCTGCAACCGCGCGGCACGGTGGAATTGCTCGCGATCGCCGAAATCGGCGCGGCGGCCAACGCCTGGTGGAATCTGCGAGGAGCGGCGATGGCCGAGACGCTGTTCGAGGCCGTGAATCCGCAGCCCGCCCAGGATCCGGCGCGCCTGAACCGCCATCTCGTCCTGAGAATCCGCGATCTGCCCTCAGGCGCGTCCGGACCGGAAATGGAAATCCCCGGGGGATATGGCGGCAACAGCGCCCAGACGGTGCTGCGCGACGGCCA
>DATLZF010000332.1:0-4089 GCA_035574135.1 Candidatus Methylomirabilota bacterium | reverse complement strand
ACTGCGTTTTACCCAGTTTTACAATGCCGCCCGCTGCTGGCCCACGCGCACGGCGCTGCTCACGGGCTATTATCCGCACCAGGTCCGGGCCGATCCTCCGGCCGGCCGGCTGCCTGCCTGGGCCCCGCTGCTGCCGCAACGTCTCAAGGCGGCAGGCTACCGGTGCTACCACTCCGGCAAGTGGCACGTGCCCGGCGCTCCCCGCGCCCTGGCCGACGGCGGGTTCGACCGGTCGTACCGACTCGAGGATCACGATCGGAATTTTCATCCGCGCAACGTCCGGGAAGATGATCAGCCGCTGCCCCCCGTCGCAACGAACAGCGGCTACTACACGACCACGGCCGTGACTGACCACGCCATCCGCTGTCTGAAGGAGCACGCGGTCCGGCATCGCGACCGACCATTCTTCGCCTATCTGGCTTTCACTGTTCCCCATTTCCCTCTCCACGCGCTCCCGGAGGACATCGCCAGGTACCGCGAACGGTATCAGGAGGGTTGGGATGCGATTCGGGAGCGCCGCGCGCGGCGCCTGCGGGCGCTCGGCATCGTCACAAACGCGCCCGCGCCACGGGATCCGGACGTCGTGCCACATTGGAATCTGCCCGAAGCGCAACTGCGGGAAAGGATCGGTGCGGACGAAGTCGCCCGCGCGGTGGCCTGGGCCGATCTCACCCCGGCGCAACGGTCGTTTCAGGCCGCCAAAATGGCCGTGCACGCCGCAATGGTGGACCGAATGGACCGCGAGATCGGTCGTGTGCTCGACCAGCTCCGGGACATGGGCGCGTTTGAGAACACCGTGATCCTCTTCGCCTCCGACAACGGCGCCAGTGCCGAACAGATCATCCGCGGCGACGGGCACGATCCGACCGCGCCAGCCGGAGCCGCTTCAACTTTTCTCTGCCTTGGCCCCGGCTGGTCCAGCGCCGCAAACAGCCCGTTTCGCCTGCACAAATCGTGGGTCCACGAGGGCGGGATCGCGACACCGCTGATTGTTCACTGGCCGGCGGGCCTGCGGGAAAAGGGCGCGCTGCGGCACGATCCCGGGCACGTCATTGACCTGGTCCCCACCCTCCTTGAGCTGGCCGGCCTGTCAGCGCCCGCGACGGCGGCGCCGGTTCCGGCGCTCCCCGGCAGGAGTCTTGTGCCCGCCTTCGCCCGCGACGGCGCGGTGACGCGCGAGTTTCTGTTCTTCCACCACGATCACAACCGGGCGCTCCGCATGGGTGAGTGGAAGGTCGTGACCCGCCGCCCCGCCACCAACACCTGGTCACTCTTTAATCTGGCGCTGGATCGGGGCGAGACCACGGACCTGGCCGCCCGTGAACCTGTCCGCGTGCGCGAAATGGCGGCGCGGTGGGCGGCGTTGGAGGAAGAGTTCCGGGCGCAGGCCGGCATCCCCACGCCACGACGTTGAATCGCTTGCCGGCACCGGGGCAACAGGCCGAAGCCCGTACGGCGTGCCCATGGATCCTCGATCTCCTCACCTCGCTGCCACCTCCACCGGGATCGCGCGGCGTCAATTCTTCGCCGCTTTGCCGCCAGCCCTGCCGCTTTTGCCCGCCGTCAGCACCGTGCCGGTGATGACCCCCACGGCAAAGAACGCGAAATACATCAGGGCCGCGGGCTGCTTGATCTCGCCCGGCACCAGTGGCGGCAGGGTGAAATCCACCGTGCCGCGGTTGTGCAGGCCCATGAGGACCAGCAACAGCAGCACAACGATGAGGAACAGCGTCTTGAGCAGCAGCTTCGCGTTCATAAACGAATTCGGCGGACGATAGGGACTGGTTGCGCGCCCGTCAACGAGCGCACGTCCCGTTCGGAGCTGCCGCCATCCACCACGCCGGCCGGGGCCGGCGTTGACCCTCGCGGCGTTCAAATCTTCACGCGGAACTGTTCTCCCTTCTTGAGGGACTCGACGAAGCCCGCCAACAACTCGGGAATCTTTTCGAGATCCTTCAGGCTGATGACTTCAACCGGGGAATGCATGTAGCGATTGGGCAGGCTCACCAGGCCCGAGGGAATGCCGCCGCGTGTCCAAAAAATCACGTCCGTGTCCGTGCCGCTGGTCGAGGAGACGGCCTCATGCTGGACCGCGATCTTCTTCCTCGAGGCCACCGCTTCGAGCCGCTCGACCACTGCGGGATGGCTCGACCCCCCGTGCGTCAAGGCCGGGCCGGCGCCAAGCTTGATGTCCCCGTGCTGCTGTTGGTTGACGGTCGGGTAATCGGTCGCGTGAGTCACGTCCACCACCAGGGCCACGTCCGGTTTGATGGTGTAGGCGATCTGCCGTGCGCCCAGACAGCCGACCTCTTCCATGATGTTCGACACGGCGAACACCTCGGCCGCCAGCTTGCGTTTCACACCGGCCAGCAGGCGCAACGCTTCCGCCACGGCAAAGGTGCCGATCCGATTGTCGAAGGCGCGGGCGATGGCCAGATCGTTCCGCAACAACTCGAACCGATCGTTGAGCGTGATGGGATCGCCGACGCGGACGAGTTTGCCGGCCTCCTCCCGACTGCGGGCTCCGATGTCGATGAAGATGTCATGAATCTTGGGCGCCTCCTTCTTGGCCGTATCCTCCTTCTGCAAATGGGGGGGCACATTGCCCACGACACCGCTCACGGGCCCCCGCCGGGTGTGAATGGTGACCCGCTGCGCCCGGGTGATCGCCGGATCCACTCCCCCGAGGCGCCGCACATAGATAAAGCCGGCCTCGTTGATGAAGTTCACCGTCAGGGCAATCTCATCCGCATGGCCACACAACATCACACGGGGCGAACCACCCTTGTTGAGCACGGCCACGGCATTGCCGTGCGCATCGGTGTAGGTCTCATCCGCAAACCGGCCCACGTAATCCAGCCACACCCTCTGCCCGCGCGCTTCGTGGCCCGGGGGACTGGGGGTATTGATGAGTTTCTCGAGAAATCGAAGCGAGGCATCATTCATGTCCCGAAATTAGGCAGGATGCCGGACATGGGAGGCAAGCGACAAAGGAGCGGCCGGTTCCCCTCGCGGCCCGGCAGGCGCCCCGCGCCGCAAACAGAACTGGACAGCCCGCGCATGGCGACTGCTAACTAATCGCGCCCCATGCGGTGGTGGACGTTACATCAGCTCAAGGCCCGGAACAGCAGGACACGGCTTCAGGCCGTTGAGAAGCTCGGGGAAAGTCCCGGACCGGAAGCCATCGAACTGTTGTCCGGACTGGTGACGGATTCCGAGGCGGACGTACGGCGGGCGGTGGCCACGGCGCTGGGCCGGACGCGGCAGGACCCGGCCATCGAACCGCTCTCAACTCTCCTGCGGGACGCCTCGGCCGAGGTCCGGCAGGCCGCGGCGGACGCCTTGAAACTCATCGCGCATCCGCGCACCCTGCCTGTGCTGGCGGCGGCGTTGAAGGACCCCGACGCCACCGTGCGCTGGCACGTCGTGCACGCCCTGGATGCGCTGGGCTGGCAGCCGGCCTCGGAAACCGAGCGCGCCTGGCATCACGTGGCCAAGGATGATTACGCCCGGGCCGCCGCGCTGGGGGCGCCGGCAATTGAGCCGCTCACGGCTGTCCTCCAGTCCGGCCCGTTCAACAAGCGCATCGCCGCCGTCGAGGCGCTCAGCCAGATCGGCGACGAGCGCGTGCTCAAGGCCCTTCTCACCGCCCTGCGTTGCGAGGATTCTGCCGTGCGCGTTGCCGTCGTCGAGGCTCTGGGCCGCACCGGAGAGGCGCGCGTGTTGGAACCCTTGGTAATGGTCCTCAAGGACCCCGATCACCACGTCCGCGCCGCCGCCGTCAGCGCCTTGAACAAGCTCAATCACCCCCGTGCCGTCGAACCGCTCACCCGCATGGTCAAGGATCCCGCCTGGGACGTGCGGCTGGCGGCCGTGCAGGGGCTCGGGCGGTTGAAGGATCCGCAGGCCACCGACGCCCTGGTGGCCACGCTGAGGGACCGCGACTCGGATGTGCGAGAGGCGTGTGCCGTGGCCCTGGGGCATCTGCGCGACGAACGCGCCATTGGCCCGCTCATCCTCGCGCTGAAAGATGAATCGAGCGCCATTCGCCAGGCGGCCGCCGCGGCCCTGCAGCGCATTGATCCCGCA
>DATLZF010000331.1:0-3594 GCA_035574135.1 Candidatus Methylomirabilota bacterium | reverse complement strand
CGGCGTATCGCATCGTGGGCGTGGACGAGACCGATCTGGACCGGAACTGGGTGAGCTGGATTTCGCCCGTCGCCCGGGCCCTGCTCAACGGTCGTGTCGGCGAGCGGGTGCGCGTGCGGCTTCCGATGGGCGAGGAACATTTCCAGATCACCGCCATCAGCTACGAGTGACGCCGGACGCCGCGCGGTGGGAGGCGCGCGGAGAATTTGTTTGAGCCGCGGTACGTCCCGACTACCATCCCGCCCTGCGTCTCGTTGGAAATGTTATGAACTGCAAATTCTTTCCGGCTCTTCTTGTCGTGTTGACCTGCCTCGCCGAGCCTGCCCGGGCGGCGGAGCCGTTCCGCGTTTTCCTGCGAGGCGGCCCCAAAACGCATGGACCGGCCGGCAACGGCCTCCATGAGCACGAACGGTGGCTGGCGGACTGGAAGCGCCTCCTGGCGGAAAGGGGCGCTCAAGTGCAGGGGGCCATGCGCTTTCCGACAGCCGAGGAACTGGCCGAGACGGACGTGCTGGTCATGTTCGCCGCCGAGGCGGGCTCGATCGGCGGTACGGACCGGGACAATCTCGACAAGTTCCTCAAGCGCGGCGGCGGCATCGTGTGCCTCCACGATGCGGTGTGCGGCACCAATGCCCATTGGTTCAAAACCGTCATCGGCGGGGCCTGGGAGCACGGCCACTCGAAATGGTACGAGGGCGACATCTCGTTCTACTATGTTAACCGGGAGCATCCCATCACCGAAGGAGCCTCGAACTTCGACCTCGACGACGAGGTGTATTGGGATCTGCACCTCCTGCCCGAAGCCAAAGTACTCGCCGCCTCTTGGCAGCCGGATGCCCGCAACATGCGCGGCGGGCGCCCTTCGCCCCACATCTACAACGTCATTCCTCAGATGTGGACCTATGAGAAACGGCACGAGGGGGGCAAGACTCACCGCGCCTTTGTCGCCATCCCGGGCCACAAGTATTCAACCTTCGATCTGCCTCACATGCGTGCCGTGCTCCTGCGCGGCATCGCGTGGGCCGGCGACCGCCACATCAATGAACTCTGCTCGCCCGAGGAACTGGCCTCGCTCCGCTATCCCGCCCGCGGCCCGACGGCGCCCGAAAAGGCTGCCGCCAGCCTCGTCGTACATCCGGAATTCAACCTGTCCCTCGTCGCCGCCGAGCCGCTCGTGACCAAGCCCATCGCCATGGACTGGGATCCGGCCGGCCGCCTCTGGGTGGCCGAGACGCCAGAGTATCCCAACGGCCGGCGGGGCATCCGCGGCGACCAGACCAACGACGTGTGGAAGGACCACGGCGGATTGGTGGCCGCGCCCGGCCCGCAACAACGTCCGGCCCGTGACCGCATCAGCATCCTCACCGATCTCGATGGCGACGGGCGCATGGAAAAGAAGCAGGTCTTCTTCGAGGGGTTGGAGCTGGTCACGGGATTTGTCTTCCACAAGGACGGCGTGATTGTGGCCCAGGCGCCGGACATTCTCTGGCTGCGCGACGTCAACGGCGACGGCAAGGCCGAACGCGTCGAGGTGCTCTACACCGGCCTCGGCACCTTCGACACTCACGCCGTCATCAACAATCTGCGCTGGGGCTTCGACGGGTGGATTTACGCCACCCACGGCTACAGCGGCACCGAGCATGTGTACAACGGCGACAAGTCGAAGGACTTCGGCCGCATCGGCTCGGGCGTGGTGCGCTTCAAGCCCGATGGCAGCGCCTTCGAGCAGTATTCTTCCAAGGGCGGCAACACGTGGGGCCTCGACATTGCCTGGGACAACGAGGTCTTCTTCACCCAGCCGACGAGCGACGACCTGCTCAACCACGTCGTTCTGCCCGAGTCCGTGCTCGCCCGCGGCAAATCGGGCAATGCCACCAGCTTCAAGCCGGTGATCCGCTCCCGGCCCTCGAAGCCGCTGATCAAGTCCGAGAACCTTGCCTACGTGCAGATTGATCTGGTGGGTCGCTTCACCGCCGCGGCGGGGTGCGCCATTTACGACGGCGGCACCTGGCCGACAGCCTGGAACTACAGCTACTTCACCACCGAGCCCACCATCAACCTCGTCCACCACGAAGTCGTCCAACGCGCCGGCGTCACCTACACGGCGGACAAGACGCGCGATGAGGAATTCGTCGCCGGGCGCGATCTGTGGTTCCGGCCCATCGAGACGCGCATCGGTCCCGACGGCGCCCTTTACGTGCTGGATTTCTACAACCAGGCCGTCATCCACAACGACACTCGCGGGCCAAAGCACAACAACGTCAACGCTGCCGTCCGGCCGGACCGCGACCATTTCTTCGGCCGCATCTGGCGGCTCGACCATCAACAGGCGCGCAAGCAGCCGGTGCCGGACCTCTCCTCCGCCGCGGTCAAGGAGCTCCTCGACGCCTACGAGCATCCCAACCGCCACGTCCGCATGAACGCGCACCGGTTGATCACGGAACTCGCCGTGCCGGCCCGGCGGCAGCAAGCCTCAGCCGCGCTGCGCGCGCTGGTCTCGAATGCCGCCAAACCTGCCTACGCGCGCGTCCTCGCGTTGTGGACCTTGGAGTTGCTGGGTGCCATCACTCCCGAAGAGGCCCCTCTCGTCGCCGCCGCGGCGACTGATGCGGACCCCGCCGTGTCCCGGAATGCGCTCAAGGTGGCCGCCCGTCATGGCGCTGGGAAGCCGGTGGTGGACGATGCCACGCTACTCAAGGCGCTGAAATCGCCCCACGCCCAGGTGCGACTTCAGGCGTTGCTGGCGGCCGGTACGGCCGCCAGCCCCGAAGTGTTCCAAGCGGCGGTGGATTTGTATCCGGACCTTGATGATGCCTGGTCGCGTTCGGCTCTGCTGGCCACGGCGGACAGCAAGCCGTGGGAATTCCTTCAGGCTGCCTTCAAATCCTCTCGCGGCCGGGAGCTCCAGTCCCTCGTGGGCAGCCTTACGCGCGTGGCGGTGTCCCGGTCCGGCGTCTCGGCTTCATCGGTGGCCGACCTGGCCGTTCAAATCGTGAGCCTGGCGGCCGAGGCCGACGCGGCTGCGGATCCGTTGAAAGTGGCCACACTCACCGCCCTGGCCGAAAATCTCTCCCGGGATGTGCCGGCACCAAAGCCAGCGGAGCTGGATGGTGCTTTCCGTCGCCTGCTCACTTCCAGCAACCCCGAGGTGGCTGGCGCCGCGCTGCCATTGCTGGCCTCCTGGGATCGCGGCGGCGCCCTTGCACCGCTGGCCCAACCCGTGATCGCCCGCTTGCTCGAACGGCTGCGGGATGCCGGGCTCTCCGATGAGCAGCGGGGTCAGGCGGCCGCAAGCGCCCTGCGCGCCCGCGGGCTGGATACGGGCGTGCTGCCCGCCATTTCCGCCCTGCTGGGCTCCGGGGACTCGGCCGATTTGCAGCGTCGGATCATCACGGCGCTCGGCGCCACGGGCGATGCCGCGGCCGGCGCCGCGCTGGTGGACGCCTACGCGAATCTTTCCCCCGAACTCCAACTGGCCGCCTTCGGCCAGATCGTGACGCGGGCCGACTGGTCCCTCGCCCTGCTGGACGCCTTGAAAGCCGGTCGCGTGAGTCTGGGTTTGCTGGGGCCGGGCAATATCCATCGGCTGCGCAC
>DATLZF010000330.1:0-2384 GCA_035574135.1 Candidatus Methylomirabilota bacterium | reverse complement strand
TGTCTATCAGGGCGCACCCGCGCCCACGACGGCCTTTCTGGCGGTGGGATCGAAGGCGGCGGGGTTCGTTCTGTTGCTCCGGTTTCTTTTCACCGCCGTGCCGGAGGTCGCTGCGCGCTGGACGAGTCTGCTGGTGGCCATTGCGGGCGTTACGATCCTCTATGGCAACCTGTGCGCCATTCCGCAGCGCGGGCTGAAGCGCTTGCTCGGCTATTCCAGCATTGCTCACGCGGGGTACCTGTTGCTGGGCATCGCCGCAATGGCTGCGGCCGGCAAAAGCCCGGCGGCCGGCGCTACCGCTGTGCTCTACTATCTTGCGGGCTATTTGTTCACCGTGCTGGCGGCGTTTGCGGTCCTCTGCGTCGTGTTGCGCGGGGTTGAAGGGGATGACATCTCGGCGCTGGCGGGTCTGAGCCGACGCTCGCCGTTGCTGGCGGCCACGATGACGCTGGCCATGGTCTCGCTGGCCGGGGTGCCGCCGCTGGCGGGCTTCTTTGGGAAGTTCCTGCTGATCAAATCCGCCGTGGAGCAAGGCGCGGTGGCGCCGGGGCTTTACGGGCTGGTCGCCGTGGCTCTGGTCGGCGTGGTGATTTCGCTTTGGTATTACTTTGGCGTGATCCGGGTCATTTACTGGTCCAAGGAAACCCCCGAGGTGGCGCGCTTGGACGTGAGCTGGCCGGCGAAGGGTGTGCTGGCGGTGTGCCTGGCCGGGATGCTGTTCCTCGGCTTGTATCCCAATGCGGCCGTCAACGCCGCCGGACGAGCGACTCAAGCTTTGCAGACCACGGTCACGGCTGTCTCAGCCCGGTAAACGCGCGGGGGGCGCGAGCGGCAGCCCCGCTCAAGCCGCTTTGAGCTTCAGGAAATTGCGCAGGATCGTCCGCCCGTGTTCCGTGAGAATGCTCTCTGGATGGAATTGCACCCCGTGAATGGGAAGGGTCTTGTGCCGCACCCCCATGATCTCGCCCTCCTCCGTCTCGGCGGTGATCTCCAGCTCGGGCGGCAGCGAATCCCGGCGAATGACCAGCGAATGATAGCGCGTGGCGTTGAAAGGATTCGGCATGCCCTCGAATAGATCCCGACCGTTGTGCCGGATGGGCGAGGTCTTGCCGTGCATCATCCGGTAATTCACTTCCACGATGGCCCCGAAGGTGTGGCCAATGCACTGATGCCCCAGGCACACGCCGAAAATCGGCACGCGCGGACCGAACGTGCGGATAATCTCGTTGGACAGGCCGGACTCGCGCGGCGAGCACGGACCGGGGGAAATGAGGATGCGCTCCGGTCGGAGCTGCTCAATCTGTGCCAGCGTGATCTGGTCGTTGCGATGGACTTCAAGCCGGACGTTCATCTCCCCCAGGTATTGAACCAGGTTGTAGGTGAACGAATCGTAGTTGTCGATGACCAGAACCATGGGCGGACCCTACGCGGACCGCCGCCGAATGTCAGCGAATTCCTGCGAAGGCAAGGCCCCAACGCGAAAAGCCGCGCCCTTGCATGGCAGGCTGTTCCTGAGATACTTGGCCGCATGAAACACGTCGCCGTGCTCGGTGCCTCGGCGGATCGCGCCAAGTTCGGCAACAAAGCTGTCCGCGCCTTCCTGCAACAGGGTTACACCGTGTTCCCGATCAACCCGAGGGAGTCGCGCATCGAGGGGCTGACTTGTTACGCGAGCATCGCGGACCTGCCGGTGCGGCCGGAATTGGTCAGCGTGTATCTCCCGCCCTCGGTGCTTCTGCCGTTGCTGCCCGCCATCGCGGCCAAGGGGTGCGACGAACTGTGGCTGAACCCGGGCACCGAATCGCCGGAGGTGCTGTCCCGGGCAGAAGCTCTCGGTCTGAACGTCATCCAGGCGTGCAGCATCCTCGCCGCCGGCGTTTCGCCGGCCGCGCTGTGATCGCGGTGACAGGCGGGCGCGTCCGTCACTCGTGCATTCTGAGCAAAGCCGGCAGTTCACCGTTCCTGCGGTCTTGCGTCCGGTCTCCGACGCGAGTCACAATCTCGGCGTGATGACCCGGAGCCGCCGCCGTCTCGCCTCCTCCGCTTCGCGGGCCACGCTGGCCGTTGCGTGCGTGGGCATGCTCCTCGGGCTTCGACCGCTCTCCGCCGAGGATTGGCCGCGGTTTCTCGGGCCGCGGGCCGATGGTACCTCGCTGGAAACCGGCTTGCTGGACAGGTGGCCGACCAACGGCCCGCCGCGACTCTGGCACCGCGACATCGGTACCGGCTACAGCGCGCCCTCGGTGCGCAGCGGTTTGCTGGTGTTGCACCACCGGGTCGGCCCCGAGGAGGTCGTGGAAGCGATGGAAGCCGCCACGGGGCGGACGGTATGGCGCCACGGCTACCCGAGTGCATTTGTCGATCCCTACGGCTACAACAACGGC
>DATLZF010000329.1:0-12455 GCA_035574135.1 Candidatus Methylomirabilota bacterium | reverse complement strand
CCTCGCTCCGGCGTGTCTCGAGGTCCCGACTGGCTGGCCGCCGCTCATCACCTGCTTGATACCGCCGAAGGGGCGCTGCTCGAAGGTCGGCTGGATGTCGGATGGTCGTTGATCCACGAAGTCGAGCGGCTGCGCATTCTCGGACTGGACGAGCGCGACCTGCTGGCCCGCGCGGTGTCGCTGCGGCACGAGGCGACCGAGAAGCTCTCCGGCTGGCGTGGCCAGGCCGTGCGGCGATCCCTGGAGGCCGCCGGCCTCGCCGGCGAAGCGGATGAGAAGTCGATGCCCGCGTCGTGCGTGGATCTGGCCCGGTTGCGGGCGGCCCTCTTCGAGGGCCAGTTCGTGTTGAACACTCACTTCAACAACCGCTACCACCAGCTCGGACTGCAAGGGCAGACGCTTCGATACCTCGTCTATATCCTCGTCGCCCTCGTAGCGCTCATCCTGTTCTATTTCAACGCGGAGTTGCCACCGGCCGCAGCCGCCCCCATAAATTTCACCCTGATGCTGGGGGTCATGCTCTTCGGTGCCCTGGGCGGCACCCTGAGCGCGATGTTTCGGTTCAGCCGCGCCAGCACGCAGAAGATTCCCGATGCGATCCTGGACGGGTGGGTAACGCTCGGGCGGCCGATGATCGGTGCCGCTTCGGCCGTGTTCCTCCACCTGGTTCTGAGCGCTGGCGTTCTGAACCTGATCGAATCCACCAAGCTGACGCCGCCCCTTTACCTTGCGTTTGCGTTCGTCTCCGGTTTCAGCGAGTCCCTGGTTTTGCGCACGGCGGAGCGCCTGGGAGGCGGCGACAGACCGGGCAAGTCCTGATGGCACAGACTGCGTCCGGACATGGCCAGCCGGCGCCGGGGAACGGCTGAAATGGCTTGAGAGTTTTTCCGTCTTCTGACCCTTTTATCCTCTTTCACAAACGACGAACACCGGACCATGAAACATCTTTTGAGCCTGGAGAAGCTGCCGACGGCGGACTTCGAGCGCATTTTGGAGCGCAGCTCGGCGTTCAAACGCGAGCGCGGTGCGGCCACGCCCAAGCCCCTGACGGGTCAAACCTGGGCCCTCCTTTTCAGCAAATCCTCCACGCGCACGCGGGTCTCCTTCGAGGTCGGCATCCGGGAACTCGGCGGACAGGTGATGTTCCTCAGCGCGGCGGACATCCAGCTCGGCCGCGGCGAGCCCATCAAGGACACCGCCCGGGTGCTGGGCCGGATGATCCACGGCGCGGTGATCCGCACCTTCGCCCAGAGCGACGTCGAGCAGTTCGCCGAGTACTCCGGCATTCCGACGATCAATGCGCTGACCGATGACGAACATCCCTGCCAGGTGCTCGCCGACATCTTCACCTTTGGGGAGAAACGCGGCTCGATCCGCGGCAAGGTCGTCACCTTCATCGGCGACGGCGCCTGCAACATGCCGGCTTCCTGGATTTTCGCGGCCGCGAAGTTGGGTTTCGAACTGCGCATTGCCGCACCGAAGAATTTTCAGCCGGCGCCCTCCCTCCTGCAACGTGCCGGCGGTCGCGTCGTTGTGACCGAGGACCTGCGGGCCGCAGCCACCGGCGCCGACCTGCTCTACACCGACGTGTGGGTGTCCATGGGCAAGGAGGCCGAATCCACCCAACGCCTGAAGGAACTCGCCGGTTACCAGATCAACGCCGACCTGGTGACGCTGGCCCGGCCGGGGGCGCTGGTGATGCATTGCCTGCCGGCGTATCGCGGCAAGGAGATCGACGAGGCCACCTTCGAAGCCCACGCGCAGACCATCTTCGACCAGGCGGAGAACCGGTTGCACGTCCAGAAGGCGATCCTGGAGTGGGTGGTTTCATAGTCGCCCCGGACGTTTCCCACCTCCGCCGGGTGGCGGCGCGGACGCCGGCGGCAAAGTCACGTCCAGGTAAAGAATCGATTCGGCAGCGTCTCCGTAGGGGCCTTGCAAGGCCGGTCGCCCGTCCGGGCCGACCGCCAGCGAGCAACCAATGCAGCGACGCCCCGCCCAAGGGCCGGCTGCGATGGGACCAACGTTGCTGACGCCCACGATCCACAGGCGGAACTGCCGGGCCACCGGTCCATAGCTGTCGCGCCACAGTTGGCCGTAGGGTTCGCGCGCATTGTCGTGTCCGGCCGGGACCGCCCACGCGCAGGGCGAGAGAATCAGCCGGGCGCCCATTGCCCCCAGCGTGCGGCTGATCACCAACCCCTCGATGAAGGCGTCGGCGCAGATCATCACCCCTACTCGGCCCCACGGCGTGTCCGCCACGCCCAAACGGTCTCCCCGGGCATAAAGGTCCGTGGCAATAGCCAGTTCGTGAATCTTCCGGTGGTGCAGGACAACCCGGCCGGTCGGATCGATGAGCACGCCGGCATTGAACAACTGACCGTCCGCGCGCTCAATCAGGCCCGAACAAATCCACAGGTGCCGGCGGCGCGCCACCTCGGCGAGCGCGCGACACGTTTCGCCCTCGGGAATGGCCTCGGCGTGTTGCCGGGCCGAGGGATCGGTCCAGCCGAGGGGCATGGCTTCCGGCAACACGGCCACTTGCGCTCCGCCCTCGGCGGCGCTTTCCAACAGCCCACACGCATGCCGGAGATTGCGCGCCTTCTGGCCGGGCTCGAGGCGCATCTGGATCAGACCCAGACGCAGACGGTGGGCTGTCCCGCCGGCAGACGGTGGCGCTTCGGCGACTCGATCCTCCGGTTGACGCGATTCAGGCATCCGAAGATCGCGGCCACCGCGGCAACGGGCCGGGGACGCGCGTGACAGCAGGTTGGCCGGTGGACGACGTGGATGACATCGCTGGCGGGGAAGACTGCCTGCTGCAGCGGGAACGAGCAAGTCGGCGGGGGTGATGGCCAGGGACGGCCGGAAGCGGCGATTCCCACACGGCCATCGAGCTGCGCTCCCCCCTTGGAGTCCGGAGACAGTTCCGCGCCATCGCCCGGTGGTGTGTTGGCCCGAGCCAACGGCGACGGCGCGGAGAAAACCAGGAACTGCAGCCTACTTCTCGATCACTCCGAGAATCCGATCCCGGTGCACCGTTCCGTAGAACCGGCTGTCCTCACTGTTGCCACGATTGTCGCCCAGGACGAAGAAGCAGTCTTTGTCCACGGTGACGTTGCGCCACTTGGGCTCCGGCGCGCTGGTGCGGGTGTGGGGAGCCAGATAGGTTTCGTTCAACTTCCGGCCATTCACGTACACGGCGCCGTCGTGGAACGACACCCGGTCGAAGGGGCCCGCCACAATGCGCTTGACGGCGAGGTCATCGTGTCCGGGATCCCGCAGCACGACGACGTCGCCCGGCTGAGGGGAGCGAAAGTTCAGCACCCAGCGGTTCAGGATGTAGCGTTCACCGTCGTTCAAGGTGGGCATCATGCTGCGCCCCTTGATGACCACTGCGGCGAACACATAGCGGCTGACCAGGTAGTAGCTGCCCAGCATCGAAACCATCAGCAGCAGCGCCACCAGGAGATGATGGGCCAGCGGGGCGGCCGGCCTTTCGATCCGCCGAACTACGTCCCGCGCCAGCGGCCGGTTGATCGGCGCCAAATCAACCTCGACCCCGGTGGTTTGGAGGGAAAGGCTCGGAAACTGGTCACCTTCCCAGTGGTGGGTTTGGTTTTGCGGCCGGGGCAACGGAGCCAGCCGCGGCTTCCCGTTGGACCCGGTTTCGACTGTGCGCTCAATGAACATGCCCCGTAGATACTGCGGGGCGGAGCTGGGCACCATTGGAGCGACTACGCGAGCCGGTGTGCGGGCGCCACTCGAAGCCGTCCCTCGGGGAATCCCGGGTCTGGGAAGGTCTTCGTCTGAGCAAGCGAGGCAGCATCCCGTTGCCCCCGGAGCCCGAGCTCGGAGCGCAAAGCCTCCCCGGCCAACCGTCAGCCCGGGGCCCTCCCGCGGAGCCAGCGGGCAAGAGCGGAGGTCCCCGCCACGAGAGCCGCCCGTCGCTCCCTCCGCCCGGGTGCGGCGACGGCGCGGATCGCCTTACCCCGTAAATGTCCCACCCCTCCGGCTAGAGTCGCGTGCATGAAGAATCGGATTCTCGACATGTTCACCGACGACGAGGAGGTGATGGCCACTTTCGGTGAAGCCCGGTTGGTGCGTGCAGGCGACCGGGTCATCCTGCGAGGGGGATCGATGGCGGACCGCACGGAGGCACTGGAGTGGCTGGCGATCTTTCATCCCGAAGTGGTGCCGGTCCTCGAGCGCTGACTCACCTTCGCAGGTTGTACTCGTCGCGGCCATATTTCGCAGCCACGAGTGAGGCCAGCGGGGCTGTCGGAAAATCGGCCGCCATCGGCGTGGCGCCCCATTCGGCGCGCAGGGCGCCCTTCAGATCGCCCCGGTCCACGGACAGGCAGGTCAGAAAGTCGCCGTGAGCGCGGCCGGCTCGATACGCCGGCTCACGCGAGGGCGGAGGCAGGTAGCGACCAATCAGCGGCAGGTCGAAATCGATCAGGAATGTCCCGTGGAAGAGCACGTGGCGCGCTTTTCGTCGCTGGGCATTGCCGGAGAACTTGAGCCCGCCGATCGCCAAATCGGTGTGCCCCATGACGGCGACCGGCCGGCGGGTCACCCGGCTCAGGGCCCGGACGATGCGCGTCATGAAGAATCGATTGGTCGCGCTCACGTTCGTCAACGCCGGCTCGGCCGTGAGCGGCAGCACGACCGCGTAGTTGAGGCACCCGGGCCCCTGCAACACGGTGCCCCCGCCACTGCACCGGCGCAGGATCGGCACGCCATCCGCCCGGCATTGTGCCACGTTCACTTCCAGATCCACGTGGTTGCCGTAGCCCACTACGACAAAGAGCCGGTCCGATTCCCAGAATCTCAGGGCGCCGACACCGTCCGTGGTTTCGCACCAGTCCAGCAACGCCTCGTCGGCCGCGACATTCTCGGCCGGCGTGGCAAAGGTCCGATCGAAACAAGGCAGAGCCGACATCGATCGGGACGATGCCGGGCTCGGTGCGCCACCGGACGCCAATTGTCCCTCGGCCGCGCTCATCGCTGGCCACGCCGCTGCCGGGCGCAAAGCCGTGTCAACCGGTCCAGCAGCCGGGTCCTCAACTCCTCGAAGTAGGCCGCCTCGGCCTCGAGTTCCGCCGAGCGGGCGTAGCGGATCAACGGCTCGAGCAGCCAGGCCTCGGTCGGCGTCAGCTCAGCTTTCAGCGTGCCGGTGCGCAGGCGCAGATCGACCCATTGCAGGCTGGACGGCACATGGGTCAGGTGCTGGTAAAGACTCTCCAACATCCGCCCGAACACCACCTCGAAGTCCTCCGTCGGTCCGTAGGCCCGCACGGCCTGTCCGACACGGAAAACCGCCCGGGCCAGGCGGCGGATTTCCTCCTGCTGGCTGGCGACGACGATCTCTTCCACGCGCAGCGGGCGGAAGCCACCGTGTTCATCAATGGCCTGCAACTGTCCCAGCAGGTTGGCCGTGAGGTTCACCAACGCCTTGTCGAACTCCAACCGCGTGGCCGAACTGTTCGCGGCCAGCTCGAACCAGCCGCCGCGGCGACTGAGGATCTGGCACGCCCGCTGGCGGCTGCCCTCGTCGCCGCCGGCCAGGCGGGTGATGCCGCGCGGCCCCGGGTGATAGATCGTGGCCGCGCCACTGCCCTCGCGCACGCCGGTCTGGATGGTTACGCCCCGCAGCAGCCGCCCGACGATCTGGGGCATCAGATGCGGCCACAAGTCCGGCAGCCGGCCCAGCAGCGTCGCCTCTTCGATCTTCTCGATGTAAATCTGTCGGAGGCGCTGAAAATAGATTCCGTTTGAACTCAAGACCACGATCGGAATCGGCAGCGCGCCCCCCCACAACCCGCCTTCCTCGAACACCCGCTCCAGCAGCTCGACACAAACGGTGATGATGCCCAGCAGTTGGTCCGGATTCGGGCAGACGAGGAGGATCTCGGGCAATGTGTGGGTGCGGTGGCATTCGAGCACGCCGCCGCGGATGCGTTCCCGCGCCGGGAGACGATGCACGTGGTCCCCCGCGCTGATCACCAGTTCGCCGCCCTCCCGCAACGGTTTGGCGCTGACCGAGCCGGGCCGTTCGAGGAAGAACACGTCCCCGTCGTCGTGGCTCAAACCGCCGGTGAGATGGTAATAGAACGCCACCCCCAGCGCGCCCGGCGGCAGGATGCCGACCGTTCCCTCGATGAAGGCCATGTCAGTTCTCCCGCAGGGAATCGATCACCTCACAGGCCCGGGTCAGATTTGAGACTTTCATCACGATCCGGACGTGCTCCTCTGAGGGATCCTCGCTGCCGTAGGCGTAATCGATGTTGATCTGGGCATCGGCCAGCGCCTGGCCAAGAACAGCAAGCTGGCCCGGTGTGTCGCGCAGGATCACCTCCAGCACGTCGGCTTCCACGACGTAAAGCCCCTCCCGCACGAGCAACGCCTTGCAGGCAGCCGGGTCGCTCGTCACCAGGCGAATCATCCCTTGCTCCACGTTGTCCACCACGGAGAGGTCCTTGATGTTGATGCCGGCGTCGGCCATCAAACGGCCGATGGCGGCCAATCGGCCCGGTTGGTTTTCAATGGCCACCGAGAGTTGTCGATGCACGAGGTATTTCATCACTGAAGGCGGGTCAGCAACGTTTGCGGAGCCGGGGAGTCCGGCCGCTCTACCGGCTGCATGGGGAAATGGAGCACACCTGCGCTCGTCCCGTTACAGCCGGGGGAGCACCGTCCGGCACTCACTTCACGCGCCCCCGGCGCGGCGCGAGAATCCCCGTCTGAGGCCCGACAAGTCAAGTCGGCTGACGCCACGGCACGCACGGCGGGCGTCAGGACCAGAGCCATCCCGGTTCCAGACAGAGCGCCCTTGCCAGGCCGGTATCGGTGGATTTTCGGATAAGGCATGCGTTCGTCGCACACGCGCTTTTGCAGCGATGGGATTCGGCGCTTCCAAACGACACCCACTTGCGGCATCTGTTGCCCATGATACGCCGCCGTGAGTTCTTGCAGCAGGTCCTGATGTCGGGGGCCGCCGCCGTCACGGGGGTTGCGGCCGGCGGGTGCGCGCCCTCGCGCGCCCCCGGGTCTGCCCAGGTGCGAGTCAAACCGTTCGAGCTGGAGGAAATGACCGTGGCCGAACTCCAGCGGGGCCTGACTTCGGGCCGGTTCACGGCAGTCTCGCTCGTGGAGAGCTACCGTGCTCGGATTGCCGAGATCGACCGGCGCGGGCCGTGTCTTCGATCGGTCATCGAAGTGAATCCGGACGCACCAGCGGTGGCGCGCGAGTTGGACCGCGAGCGCCGGGCGAGAGGTCCCCGGGGTCCGCTCCACGGCATTCCGGTGCTGATCAAGGACAACATCGACACCCACGACCGCATGACCACCACGGCGGGCTCGCTGGCCCTGGAGGGTTCCATCGCCCCGCGCGACGCCTTCCTGGTCGAGCGCCTGCGCGCCGCCGGGGCCGTGTTGCTGGGCAAGACGAACCTCAGCGAGTGGGCGAATTTCCGCGGCGCCCGCTCCATCAGCGGCTGGAGCGCGCGCGGCGGACTCAGCCGAAATCCGTACGCCACGGACCGCAGCACATCGGGATCAAGCGCCGGTTCCGCGGCCGCGGTTTCCGCCAGTTTGTGTGCCGTCGCGGTCGGCACCGAAACCGATGGTTCCATCGTCTCGCCTTCCTCCTACTGTGGCGTGGTCGGGCTCAAGCCCACCGTCGGGCTCATCAGCCGCTCCGGCATCATCCCCATTGCCGGCAGCCAGGACACTGCCGGGCCGATGACGCGCTGTGTGGCAGATGCGGCCGTGCTCCTGGAGGCCATGACCGGCGTGGACCGGCGCGATGCCGCCACCGTGGCCGCAGCGGGCAAGGCTCCCGCCCGTTACACCGATTTTCTCGACGCCGGCGCCCTCCGGGGTGCGCGGCTGGGCGTGGCCCGGAGCTTGTTTCGCATGAACCGGCTGGTGGACGCAGTGACGGAGGCCGCGCTGGCAGCCCTGAAGAGCGCGGGCGCGACACTGATCGATCCGGTCAAGTTGCCCTCGCGTCAGGAGGTCAGCGAGGCGGAGTTTCAAGTGATGCTCCACGAGTTCAAAGCCGGTTTGAATGCCTACTTCGGCTCCCTTGGCCCGGCGGCGCCGGTCAAGAGTCTGGAGGAACTGATTGCGTTCAACGAACGCCACCGGGACCAGGAGCTCGCCCTGTTCGGGCAGGAGACGCTCGTTGAGGCGCAGAGCAAGGGCCCGCTGACAGCGCCGCCTTACCTGGACGCCCGGGAACGTTGCGCGAAATGGTCCGCCGAAGTCAGGGCCGTGCTCGAGTCGCACCAACTCGACGCCATCGTCGCACCCACGACCGGCCCGGCGCATGTCCTGGACCTGGTGGTGGGCGACCGCGGTCTCGGCGGCAGTTCCACCTATGCGGCCGTGTCGGGTCTGCCGAGCATCACGGTGCCGTGCGGGGACGTGTGGGGGTTGCCCGTCGGCCTGTCGTTCATCGCCCAGGCCTGGCAGGAAGGCCGACTGCTCGCGCTGGCCTACGCGTTCGAGCAGGCGACCCGGGCCCGGCGATGTCCGCGCTTTTTGCCGTCGCTGGGACTGGTTTAGGGAATCGGACTGTTGCCGGAACGATTCGCCCATCCCGGCCTCCCGTGTGTCTTTTCATCGGCGCAGCGGTGCGGCGCGGGGACGGGCCGTATCTCCAACCTCCCCGGCCGAACAGGCTCGGATTCATCCGGCCCGTGTGCGATGGTCGTCGCCGATGAACTTCCTGTCCCTGATCGAGTCGAAGCGGGATGGCGTAGCCCTGACGGACGAGGAGATCGCTTTTCTGGTGCGCGAGTTCACCGCGGGGCGCATGGCCGACTGCCAGATGTCAGCCTTCTTGATGGCCGTGGTCTTTCGGGGTCTCAGCCGTGCCGAGACCCGGGCCCTGACGCTGGCCATGCGGGATTCCGGTGAAGTTCTGACCTGGCCGGCGGAGGATCGGCCGGTGGTGGACAAGCATTCGACCGGTGGGGTGGGAGACAAGGTTTCCATGCCGTTGGCTCCCCTGCTCGCTTGCCTGGGCTTCCGCGTGCCCATGATCTCCGGACGCGGGCTCGGCATCACCGGCGGCACGCTGGACAAGCTGGAGTCCATTCCGGGGCTGACGACGGCATTGGCGCCGCGGCGCATCGTGGGGCAGGTGCAGTCGCTGGGCGTTGCGATGGCCGGGCAGACGGAGACGATGGTGCCGGCGGACAAGAAGCTTTACGCGTTGCGCGACGTGACCGGCACGGTGCCAAGCGTGCCATTGATCACGGCGTCGATTCTCTCGAAAAAGCTGGCCGAGGGCATCGGGGCGCTGGTCCTGGACGTAAAGTTTGGAACGGCGGCGTTCATGGCCACCGAGGCGCAGGCACGGGAGCTGGCCGACGCGCTGGTCGCACTGGCCGGCGAATGCGGGCTGAAGACGGCGGCACTGCTCTCCGACATGAGCACGCCCCTGGGCCGCACTGCCGGCAACTGGCTCGAAGTGAAAGAGGCCGTCGAGTGCCTGGCCGGCCGCGGCCCGGCGGACCTGCGCGCCTTGGTGATCGAGTGCGCCGCCCAGTTGCTGCAACTTACGGGACGGACCCAGGGGGTCGAAACGGCGCGGCGTCAGGCGGCCGCGTGTCTCGACTCGGGGGCGCCGTTGCAGCGCTGGGAGAGCATGCTAACCGCCCAGGGAGCGGATCTCGCCAGCTACCGCCGTTTGTTGGAGGGAGGGCCTCGGGCGCCGGTAGTAATCGACGTTCGGGCCGATCGGAGCGGCCAAATCATGAGGTGCGATGCAAAAGTGGTCGGCCAGGTCGTTCGCGACCTCGGCGGGGGCCGGTTGACCCCGGACGCAACGATCGATGTCCGGGTGGGGGTGGACGAAATTTCCAAGCCAGGGGAGACGGTCGCGGAAGGGGGCGTGTTGTGTCGTGTTCACGCCTCTGACGGAGAGCGGGCGAGGCGGGCGGCAGAGCGGCTGCGGAACGGCTTCGAGATTGTTTGATCTCCAGCGCTTTCGGAACTCAAGCCGGGTCTGATTTAGGACGATTGAGGAGGCAAAATCGCTGCCCGACAAGGCAGCGTCCGCCGCCGGGAAAGGCGAGCAGACTGTGGGCGCTTGCAGCCGGGCCGAGGGGGGCTGGTCTGCCGGCCGGCGGCGGGTGATGTGCGTTATGTGCAAAATACTGCTGCTCGTGGGCGTTGAGCCGGCGGCGTTCGGCCGTGGTGACGAACTGCGGACCGCGTTGGGAGACACCTGGCGGGTGGAGGCGGCAGCCAATGCGGCGCGGGCTTTGGCATTGTTGGGGCGTCTGCCCGTCGGCGCGGTGGTGTGCCGCCCGCGTTTGACGGACGGCCCGGGCGATCAACTGCTCGACACCATTCTGCAGCGTCATCCCGGCGTGCATCGATTTCTCCTGGCGGACCTTACCGACCGCAAGGCGGTGGGACGTTGCCTGGGCACCGCGCACCTGTTTCTGGCGGAGCCGTGCGACGCCGGGCGCTTGCGCGCCGCCCTGGACCGCATCGAGAAACTGGATCTGCTCTTTGCCCACGAGGCGGCGCGCACGTTGGTCGGGCAAATGGAGCGACTGCCAAGTCCTCCCGCCACCTACTTTCAAATCGTGCGCGAACTCCAATCGCCCACCGCATCAGTCGAGCGGCTGGGTGGGCTCTTGGCTCAGGATCCGCCCGCCGCCGCCAAGCTGCTGCAAGTGGCCAACTCGGCGGCCCTCGGATTGCCGCGGGAAGTGACCGATCCCGCTGATGCCGTGTTGTGCCTCGGCTTCGAGACCACCAAGTCCTTGGTCCTGCTGGCGCACACTTACTCTCATTTTGATCGCGTGCAGGCCGGAGACTTTTCCGTGGAGGGGTGGTGCCGGCATTCGTTGGGAACCGCACGAGCAGCGCAGGCCATTGCCCGTGCCGAGGGGGTGGAACCCGAGGTGGCCAGCGAGTGTTACACAGCCGGGCTGCTGCATGACCTGGGCAGCCTCCTTCTGGCGGCCAACCGGTCCGATCAGTTCATACACGCCCGCCGGCTGGCCCGTGCGGAGCGGGTCCCGGTGTGGCAGGCGGAGCAGAGCGTGTTCGGCACGACCCACGCCGAGGTGGGCGCGTGGCTGGCATTGATGTGGGGGCTGCCACCGGGGCTGGTGGAGGCAGTGGCCCTGCATCATTTGCCCGCCCGATTGACCCGCCGCCAGTTCAGCCCGCTGACCGCCGTTCATGTGGCCAACCTGTTCGACCATCTCCAACATCAGGACAAAAGCGACTTCCTGACGCCGGACGCACCCTACCTGGCGGAACTGGGATTGAATGATCGTCTGGAGGCCTGGAGCGAGGCCGCGGGGGTTCAATCTTCCCTTCTCCGACCGTGAAGACTTCCGCCGGCGCGGACAACCTGCGCCACATTCTGATCCTCGACGACGATGCCGCCCTGCTCCGCACGGTCGGCGAGTTGTTTGCGGGGTTGAGCCGGAACACCTGGCGCGTCCACCTGGCCGACACCAGCGCGCGGGCGTTGAAGGTACTCGGCGAGCGTCGCATTGACCTGATCGTCGTGGATATTCAGATGCCGGTGGTCGATGGGATGCAATTCCTGCAGTTGCTCCAGCGCAAGCATCCGACCGTGCCCAAAGTGGTGATGACCGGCCATGTGAACGACGGCAACCGGACCGAAGCGCTGCGAAACGGAGCGGAATTGTTTCTCGAGAAGCCCCGTTCGCCCGAGGGCTTCGAGATCGTCTTCGCCACGCTCAACGAACTGGTCAATGCCCCCGCCCAGGAGGGCTTCCGGGGCGTGCTGCGCAAGGTCGGATTGCCGGAGGTGATCCAGCTCGAATGCCTCGGCCGCAAGTCATCCGTTCTCGAAGTCACCGCTCGCAGCGAACGAGGCTACATCTACATCGAGTCAGGCAACATCATTCACGCCCAGTTCGGCACGCGCAAGGGCATCGACGCTTTCAACGCGCTGGCCGGCCTCCAAGGGGGAGAATTCAACCTTCGTCCCTTTGTCGAGCCGGGCGAGCGAACCATCGAGGGGCCATGGGAGTTTCTCCTCATGGAAGCGGCCCGCTTGCAGGACGAGCGGGACCAGCAAGGAGAGGGTGCGCAGCCCGGGGGTGAATCCAGCACCGCAGGCGACCCGACCGAAGTGCCGGCGCCGGCGTCCGAACAATCCGAACTCCAAACCTCCAATGAGCCGCGGCAGATCGAGGAGTTCATCGTCTGCTCCTCTCTTGGCGACGTGCTCCACGAACATCAGTGTCCCACGCTGGAGAAGCGGTTGAAGCTGTTCGATCTCGTCGCCCGCCGCGCCACGCAGTTCGGGGAGACTTTTGCACTGGGAAGCTTCGACCGGCTGGAAATCGAGGGCTTGAGCAGCCGCGTCGTGACACAGATTCAGTCCGATCGCCGCCTTTTTGTCCGGAGCGGACCGGTGCGACAGCCCTGATTTGAACGAGACA
>DATLZF010000328.1:0-6589 GCA_035574135.1 Candidatus Methylomirabilota bacterium | reverse complement strand
TCACGAGCCTATCCGGCTCGCAGGTGGCGCCAAGGTTGTGAGGACGGCCCCGCCCCTGCCGGATCGGCCCCCCCAATCCGGCGGCCGCAGCCAGCCAGTTGCAGGATCGCCATTGCCAGGGCGGATCGTGTGCGGCAGACCAGCAGACGCAGCGGCCGGTTGGGTCAGGGTATCGCCGCGACAGATGGGAACCATGTGGGCCGCAATGGCGCCCGCGGGCACCCGCACGGGCCATGGTACCGGCAGCCGTTGGCGATGCGGCAGGTGTTGGCAGCGCCGCACAGAGGGCAAAGCCAGTCAATGGAGCACGTCGTTTTCACCAGGCCAGTGCCCCGCCAGCTTGATACTCCGTCACGCGGGTCTCGAAGAAGTTCTTCTCCTTGCCGAGGTCAATCGTCTCGCTCATCCACGGGAATGGATTTTTCGAGCCATAGCGCGCCATCAAACCAATGCGCTCCAGCCGGCGGTCAGCGATGTGCTGGACGTATTCGCGGAACAACCCGGCGTTCAATCCCAGAATGCCGCGTGGCAAGCAGTCTTCCGCGTAGGCGATTTCCAGTTCGACGGCCTGCTCGATCAGATCCTGCAGTTCGCGCTGAAACCCGGCCGTCCACAACGCCGGATTCTCGGCTTTGATGCCGTTGATCAGGTCAATGCCGAAGTTCAGGTGAATGGTCTCGTCACGCAGGATGTATTGGAACTGTTCGCCGACGCCGGTCATCCGGTTCTGGCGGTGGAAGCTCAGCATCATCACGAAGCCGCTGTAGAAGAAGATGCCCTCCATGATGACGTAGAAGCCGACGAGGTTTCTGACGAAGCGTTGCATGCCCTCGACGCTCTCGGTGGTAAAGCCCGGTTGCAGGATGTCCTCGGTCAACTGCATCTCGAAGGCATCCTTGTCCCGAATGGAGTTGACCTCGTGATACATGTTGAACACCTCGCGTTCGTCGAGCGAGAGGGATTCGCAGATGTAGTGGAAGGTGTGGGTGTGAATGGCCTCCTCGAAGGCCTGGCGCAGCAGATACTGGCGGGCCTCCGGGTTGGTGATGTGCTTGAAGATGGCCAGCACGATGTTGTTGCCCACCAGGCTTTCGGCGGTGCTGAAGAAGCCGAGATTGCGCATGATGACGAGGCGCTCGTCCGCGGTGAGGCGGTTGGATTTCCACAGCTCGATGTCCCGCTGCATCGGCACCTCGGTGGGCATCCAGTGGTTGGCGCAGCCGTTGAGGTAGTGCTCCCACGCCCACTTGTATTTGAGCGGCATGAGCTGGTTCACATCCACGGCGCGGCAGTTGATCAGCCGCTTGTCCTCGGCGTTGATGCGCTTGGTCAGATCGTGGGGTTTCGGGCGTTCAGTGGTTGGATTGCAACAAGACATGGGTTTTGCTTTGGTTCCCTCGTGAAGTCACAGCGAACTTGCTTCGAATTGAATCCATTCTCCTCTCTGTGCCCTTTGTGATGCTCAGTGTGAGCCTCTTCATTGACACGCCTCGCATTCACCGCCGTTGCGTCGGACTTCGAGAGAGCAGGCGGCCTTTTCCTCCGGCGTGTATTCGCGCCGCACCTGAATCTCGGCACTGGCGGATTTGCTTTTCATCCACCGGGGTTGCAGCCCGCGGCGATTCACGTCGGTGGTGGATTTTTCGATTTGCGTCGCCGCCAGCGAGCGGAGGTAGTAGGTCGTCTTCAGGCCCTTCTCCCAGGCCAGAAGATACATCTCGCTCAACTGCCGGCCGCTGGGTCGGGCGATGTAGAGGTTCAGTGACTGGCCCATATCAATCCACTTCTGCCGGCGGCTGGCGCATTCGATCAACCATTTTGGCTCGATCTCGAATGCGGTGCGATAAAGGCGCCTCAACTCGGCGGGGATGCGCTCGATGTCGCTGATGACCCCGTCGTAGTATTTCAGGTCATCCACCATTTCATCATCCCAGAGACCCAGCCGTTTCAGGTCGGCGACGAGATACCGGTTGGCGGTGGTGAAGTCGCCGCTGAGATTGGCCTTGGCAAAGAGGTGCTTGTAGGTCGGCTCGATGGACTGGCTGACGCCGATGATGTTCGAGATGGTCGCCGTGGGTGCGATGGCCATGGAGTTTGAGTTGCGCAGACCGTGCCGCCGAATCGCTTCGCGCACGGGCGTCCAATCCAAGCGGCTGGACCGGTCCACATCGAGCGCGCCGCCACGTTCCCGGGCAAGCAATTCCAGAGTGTCAATGGGCAACAACCCTTGATCCCATTTCGAGCCTTTGAAGGTCGGGTAAGCGCCCCGTTCCCGCGCCAGCTCGGTGGACGCGAGCAGCGCGTGGTACGAGATTAATTCCATGCTGGCGTCGGCAAATTCCACGGCCGCCTCGCTGTCATAAGGAATGCGCAGCTTGTAGATGGCGTCCTGAAAGCCCATCAGGCCGAGGCCGACCGGCCGGTGTCGGACGTTGGCCGCGCGCGCCTCGGGCGTGGGGTAGAAGTTGATGTCAATCACGTTGTCGAGCATCCGCATGCCCGTGCGGATGGTGCGGGCCAGGAGATCGGCATCCAGGGTGTGGCACACAGACACCCCGCAGGTCACAGGGGGCTGCTCTTCCGAAAATCTTCTTCCCGCCGCTCTGTCTTCTGTGCCCCTCGGGGGAAGCACGTGCGCGGCGAGATTGACCGAACCGAGGTTGCAGACGGCCGTCTCCTCCACCGAGGTGTTCAGCAGGATTTCCGTGCACAGATTGGAACTGTGAACCACCCCGACGTGGCTTTGGGGCGAGCGGATGTTCGAGGGGTCCTTGAACGTGATCCACGGGTGGCCCGTCTCGAAGAGCAGGGTCAACATCTTGCGCCAGAGGGCAACCGCCTCGACGCGCTTGAAGAGCTTGATGCGGCCCGCATCGGCCTCGCGCTCGTAATATTCATAACGCTCGGCGAAGGCACGCCCGTAAAGGTCGTGCAGGTCGGGCACATCGCTGGGGTTGAACAGCGTCCAGTGACCATTGCTCTTGACGCGCTGCATGAACAGATCGGGGATCCAGTTGGCCGTGTTCATGTCGTGGGTACGCCGGCGTTCGTCGCCGGTGTTTTTGCGCAGTTCCAGGAAGTCCTCGATGTCGAGATGCCAGGTCTCGAGATAGGCACAGAGCGCGCCTTTGCGTTTGCCGCCCTGGTTGACGGCCACGGCGGTATCGTTGGCGACCTTTAGGAACGGAATCACGCCCTGGCTTGTTCCGTTTGTGCCCTTGATGTGGGCACCGGTGGCGCGAATGTTGGTCCAGTCGTTGCCCAGGCCGCCCGCCCACTTGGAAAGCCGGGCATTGTCGCTGATGACCTTGAAAATGTGGTCCAGATCGTCGGCGACGGTGCTGAGATAACAGGAACTGAGCTGCGGATGCACCGTGCCCGCATTGAAGAGCGTGGGTGTGCTGCTGACGAAGCGGAACGTCGAGAGCACCTCGTAAAACTCGATGGCGCGCTCGTTCTTTTGTGCGCCCTCGTTCAGGGCCAGGCCCATGGCCACACGCATCCAGAAATACTGCGGCGTCTCCAACCGGCGGCCCTCGTGGTGGATGAGGTAGCGATCGTAGAGCGTTTGCACGCCCATGTAGGTGAACGGCTGGTCACGGTCGAGCCGGAGCGCAGCGGCGAGCCCGGCCAAATCAAAGTCCAGCAACTCCGGCGCAAGGCGGCCCACGCGCGTACCAAACGCCAGGTAATCCCCGAAGTGCTCCCGGTGGCGTTCCGCCAGTTCCGCCGGCGTCCGGAAAGCCGGCAGCGCCTCGCGATAAATCTTCCGCAACAACAACCGCGCGGCGACAAAGGTGTAATCCGGCTCGCGCTCGATGCGGGAACGTGCGGCCAGAATCATCGCCTGTTCAATCTCCTCCGGCCTCACGCCGTCGTAGAGGTTCTTCAACGCCTCGTCGGCCAGCTCGCGCGCCGAACAACTCTGCTCCAGCCCGCGACAGGCGCTGATGAGCCGCCGCCGGATGCGCTGTGGATCGAGCAACTCGCGGGACTGGTCGGGCAGGGTCACGAACAGTTGCGATTGCGGCGCGCCGTCCATCGTGCGGTCGCCGCGCAACGCGCGGGCCTTGCGTCGTTCCTCGCGGTAGAGGATGAACCGCCGCGCGGCACTGTGATGCCCCGCCTCCATCAGCTTGGTTTCCACCAGGTCCTGGATGAACTCGATCTCGACAGCGTCACCCTTGACCGCGTGGGCCAGCGCCGCGCGGATGACGGCGTTGGCCACGCGGATGACGTTGTCCTGCGCCGCAGCCGGCAACGGTTGATCGGGGTGGAGCGAGGCATCGGCCTTGAAGGTGGCCTCGATCGCCAGCGCGATGCGCGTTTCATCGAAGGGCACAACGCGGCCGTCGCGCTTGCGAACGTGGAACTGCCGCTGTGCCAGCGGGTCCAGTTGGGTCAACCGCAACTGGCCGTCAAGCTCTTGTAACATGCCTTTTCCCCACAGAGGCCACTGCGGGCACAGCGCAGAATTCCTCGCGCCTGGTCTGTGACCACAGTGCTCTCTGTTTGCGATTAATTTGCGGCGGGCCGGGCCGCGATTTTATGTGGAGGGAAACCACCCGTGAGCGGCGGGCACAAAAAATCCCGCGTCCACCCACGAGGGAGTGAAGGCGGGCCAAAACCACGAGCTCGTCTTTTCCCTCATCCGGTCGTTGGCGCGACCGTTGCCCGCGTCACCCGACGCGGGACTTGATGAGCGCGAGCAAGCAGGTCTTCTGGCTTCGAGGTCATCCTAGTCCGCCAGCCTTACCGATGGCAGCCATCAGTGGCCGATTTGGCGTTTCGTCGCTCGTTACAGCGGCGCTACCGCGCGGGATTTGCACCCGCTTCCCTATTCTCCCCGGACCGTAGCCCGGGGCACTTGCGCGCGTTTGACACAACTAATTGTGTTGTCACTCAAAGAACTGCCCAACATCTAGGGATCCAGCCACCATAACGCAAGCGATTTCTTTCCGATGAGGATGCGTTGGAGCAGCGTCGCGCCTGGCACGGGTCGCTCATCTGCCGTTAATGCAGCTTCAGACACGATGCGAAGAAGATTATGAAAACATCGCACTGGTGTCTGTTGTTCGTCGGGGCGGCCCTGGCCGCCGTCGTCGTGTGGCGCGAATCGTCTCGAACCCGGCCCCTGTCACCGCCTCCCTCGTCTGAGCGCGAGGCCGAACTGCTGGCCGAGGTCGATCAACTCCGTGCCGAAGCCGAGCGTTTCTGGCGCAAGGACCCGGCCCGGTCCTCCGGCGAGCACTCGGGTCTGGGACTGGCCGTGAGCGAAGCCTTCGCGCGGCACCTCGGCTGCGTCCTCAGCGCCTCCATGCCGGCGCCCAACCAACTCGTCCTCACGCTCTCCGGCCTGCCCGCCGCCCCGGGTTGACGATGGCCCTGCGCAGGCGCGGCTGCGACTCAGCCCTTCCGGCTGGTGACCGCGACTCCGCGGGCGCCAACTCACGCCCCCGCTTGGGGTTCGAGCCGATCAAGCAGGCGCAGCAGCCCGTCCAGAATCGTCAGCGGATGCGGCGGACAGCCCGGGATGAACAAGTCCACCGGCACGATGGCAGCGGCCCCCTGATTGTGCTGCCGATGCCCCACAAACGGCCCGCCGGCAATGGCGCACGCGCCCACGGCAATCACAATCTTCGGCGCGGCCACCGCGTCGTAGGTTTTCTTGAGCGCCAGTTCCATCCCCTTTGTCACCGGGCCGGTGATGAGCACGCCATCCGCGTGGCGCGGCGAGGCGACGAACTGGATGCCAAAGCGTCCCAGGTCCCAGCCGATGGTGCCGAGCACGTTGGTGTCGGCCTCGCACGCATTGCAGCCGCCGGCACTGACCTGGCGCAGCTTCAGCGAGCGACCGAAGAGTTTGCGCAACTTCTCGTCAAGCGCGGCGGCCAGGCGGACTTGTTCCTTGCCCGGCTCGCCCAGCACGAGGTCTTCCCGACGCCGCACGGCCATGCGATGGTCGCCGGTTTGCGCGATGGCTTTGGACGGGCAGATCTCCACACAGGCGGCGCAAAAGATGCAACGACCGAGATCGAGCGCCACGGGTTTGCCGGCGGGCCGGATGATCGCCTGGGTCGGGCAAACATCCACGCAAGCTTTACAGCCGTCGGTGCATTTGCCGGCGTCCACCCGCAGCGCGCCGCCGTGGCGGTCGGGCAGCGCGGGCGCCGGGCCTTTGGGATA
The DNA here is from genome assembly GCA_035574135.1 of Candidatus Methylomirabilota bacterium. Classification (GTDB taxonomy): domain Bacteria; phylum Verrucomicrobiota; class Verrucomicrobiia; order Limisphaerales; family DATLZF01; genus DATLZF01. Next base: position 403 of record DATLZF010000328.1, on the reverse strand, counting down.
GGCCATGGTTTCGCAACCGCGCTTGAGCCGGTGCGTGAGGGTATCAAGGACGAACATGGTTTCGGGGCGGCATCATAGATCAAAGCCGCAGTAGGAGAGGTTGAAGCTCTTGTTGCAAATCGGGAAATCCGAGATGGCCGTGCCCCGCAACGCCAGCGCCAGGCCGGTCCAGTTGTGAAACGACGGATCCACGAGCTTGTAGCGCCGGAATCGCCCGGTGGCATCCGTCAACGCGACGTGGCAGACTTCGCCGCGCCAGCCTTCGACGAGCGCCACGGCCAACGTGTCCGGCGCGGGCGGCGGAAGTTCGCCACACAACTCGCCGTCCGGCGGCCCGGCCAGTTGTTCCCGGAGAAACTCGCCGGAGCGCTGGATTTCCAGCTAGCGTACCCGGGCGCGGGCG
>DATLZF010000327.1:0-2644 GCA_035574135.1 Candidatus Methylomirabilota bacterium | reverse complement strand
GAGAAAGACAAAAATCATCGCCACCCTCGGTCCCGCCACGGAATCGCCCGAGATGATCGGGCAGCTCATTGACGCGGGCATGAACATCGCCCGGCTCAACATGTCCCACGCGCCGCACGATTGGATTCGCCGTGTCGTCGCCACGATTCGCGAGGCGGCTCGCGCCCGCCAGGCGGTCGTCGGCATCATGATGGACACGCAGGGACCGGCCATCCGCACGGGGGATCTGCCCGCCGCGCTCGACCTGCAGCCGGGGCAGAAGTTCACCCTGACCGTGCGGGGCGAACGCAGCGAGGAACTCCATTCGGTCGATGTCAATTACGAGAATTTTGTCAACGACATCAGCGTGGGCGACGTGGTGCTCCTCGACAATGGCCAGATTCACATGAAGGTGCTGGCCAAGCACGCCAACAAGGTCGAGTGCGAAGTGCTCACTCCCGGCAAGCTCGGCAGCCGGCGCCACATCAACCTGCCGGGTGTGCGCGTCAGTCTCCCGGCCCTCACGGCCAAGGATTTGGCGGACATCCGCGTGGGACTCGAGGCCGGTGTTGATTACATCGCGCTCTCGTTCGTGCGCGAAGCGAAGGACATCCAACAGTTGAAGGCGGTCATCGAGTCCGCCCCGCGCCCGCCGCTCATCATCGCCAAGATCGAGGACCAGCAGGCGATCAAGAACCTCGAGGCCATCGTGAGGGAAGCGCACGCCATCATGATCGCGCGCGGCGACCTCGGCATCGAGGTGCCGTACGAGGAGCTACCCATCATTCAGCGCAAGATCGTCAAGGCCTGCCTGCGGATTGGCCGGCCCGTCATCGTGGCCACGCACATGCTCGAGAGCATGATCGACAACCCGCTGCCCACCCGGGCAGAGGTGACCGACGTCGCCAATGCCGTCTATGAGCAGGCCGATGCCATCATGCTCAGCGGCGAAACGACCGTGGGGAAATATCCGCTGCGGTGCATCGAGGTGTTCGACAGGATCGCGCGCCGAATCGAGCGCAGCGGCGGGGCCAACTTTCATGAACGGGCCGATCTCACCACGGCGCGTCAGAAGCTGGTCAAGAGCGCCGTTGTGATGGCCGATCAACTCGGTGCCCAGGGCATCCTTGTCTTCACCATCCACGGCACGATGGCGCGTTACACCGCCTGGCTGCGGCCGCGCGGCACGCCGATCTTCGCGGTGTGCCCCACTCAGGAGGTCGCCGAGAGCCTGACCTTACATTGGGGCGTGGTGCCCATTGTGATCCCGTTTGACCGCGCTGATCCCGAAAAAACCGTCGAACTCGCCATGGAGGTGCTCATCTTGCGCGGCCTCCTCCGCAAGCGGGACATGGTGGTGATCGTCAGTTCCATCACGTCGGTCGGCAACTTTGTGGATGCCGTGCAGATGCGCGAGATCGCTTGACGGTCGGGGGCGAGGGCCGGTGCGCCGCCAGGCTTACTTCCCGGCGGCGGATTTCTCGTAGCTGGCGATGGCGCTTTCCAGCACGGTGCGCGTGTTGGGATCCTTGGCGTTGGCCAGTCCTTTCCGCGCCACGGTGAGGGCGTCTTGCACCTTGCCCGTCTCGAACAGGGCACGGGCGTAGGTGGCCGAGGCCACGGGGTTGGTTCCGCCCGTGGCGTCGTAAGCCGATTTGGCGGCGCGGGCGGCCAGCTCTGGATGACGGGTGACGATCCGTTTTTCGTTCAAGAGGACGTGGGCGAATTGATGCAGCGTGCCGGGAAAGTTGTCGGCCTCGGCCAGCAGTTCCTCGCCCTTCTTCTTCAGTTCAACCGTGTCCTGCCCGGCGATGGCGCCCATGAAGTACTGCTGGAAAAGACTTTGAATCCGCGTGGTGCGCCGGGCCAGGTCGAGGTCGTAGCGATCGGCCAGCAGTTGCTCGAGAACCTGTTCGAGCGGCCCCATCGGGTTGCCGTGCCAGACGATGCGGCCGGCCTTGTCCACCACGAACGCGTGAGGAATGCCCATCTCGCCGAACGCCGCCATGTAGTTCGTCCACGTCTGCATCCGATCGTCCACCGCCACGGTGTAGTCCATGTTCGCTCCCATCGATTGGACGAACGGCTTGACGACCGAGGTTTCCTCGTCGCTGATGCCGACGAAGACGACGCCGCGGTCCTTGAACTTCTTCTGCAAGCCGGTCAGGCTGGGGATGGTCTGGCGGCACGGCGGACACCAAGTGGCCCAAAACTCGACCACGAAGATATTGGACCCCAGGCCCGACTTGAGGGTTACCGGCGTGCCCTTGATCCATTCCGCGATCGCGAGCGGGGGGGCGGGCATGCCCAATTCGGCGGCGGAGGAGGACAACAGGGAACAAACCAAAAGAGCAATGGCCCAATCTGCGGGCCTCCTGCCGAGAGTGACGAATAACTTCATAAAAGCCTGCAAGGCCGACAGTGGGCACCGCCGTTGGCCATCGGTCCATTTTTCGCTTGCTGATCGGCAGTAGAGTCCTTCGGCCTTGGGATGTCAATGTCTGACCGGCGCGGTGGTCGGTGGTGATTTGACTCAAAAAGATTGTTACCGAAGGCGGGGCGCAGGGCTGCTGGAACAGCCCGGTTGACTCAAAAATGGGTGTTACCGAAGCCATGAACACCCAAATGAGTCACATCACCCGTCAGGAAGTCCTCGCCCGGTTGC
>DATLZF010000326.1:0-7367 GCA_035574135.1 Candidatus Methylomirabilota bacterium | reverse complement strand
GGCGGGATCCGGAGGCACGATGCCGCCCTGCACTTCCCGGGCCAGCCGCTGCTCCTCGGTTTCGAGCCGGCGGATCTCCTCGCGGGCCATTTCCGCCAGCTCGGAACCGGCGGGTTCCGCTGCGACCAGAGCGCGATTGGCCTCCAGGTCGGCGCACACCTTGGTATAAGCTGCGCCCATGGCCACCAGATGCTTCAGGCGCGCGTACTCACGCGACAGCTCCTGGGCGCGGGCCTTGTTGTCAAAGGCTCCCGGGTCGGCCAGCAAAGCCTCCACCTCGGCCAGCCGCTGGGCGAAGCGCTCAATGTAGGGGCGCAAATCCATTCGTCCGGGAAAAGCAATCCGCCCGCCCGGTGAGCTCACCGGAGCGGGCGGAGTTGGGGACAACAGCTAAACCTTCTTCTTCTTGCCTGCCGCAGCGGCCAGAGCCGCCTGAGCCGCGGCGGTCTTGGCCATGCGCTGCTGGAACTTGTCCACGCGGCCGGCCGTGTCCACAAACTTCTGCTGGCCGGTGTAAAAGGGGTGGCACACGTTGCAGATGCCGACGAGAATCGAGGGCTTGGTCGAACGCGTCTTGATCACATTGCCGCAGGCGCAACGGATTTCAGCCTCGACATACTTCGGGTGAATGTCTGCTTTCATAAAAGGCCGGCAAAAATAGCAATCGAACCACTGAAGACAAGCCTCATTTTCCGCTCCCAACCATGGCGGTGGCGCCAGAATGCCCGTGTGGAAGGCCAGGGGAGTCGGTGCATCGGGGGTTGCCAATGACATGAAAACCCAACCTTTGGTCGGGACCATGCCGTTGGAACAGGGGAGCGCGCCCGCCCCGGGCGCGACCCACTGCGCCATCGCGGTTGGCGGAAGGCGTCCGATCCCCCCGGTCGGGTTGGTGGACTCGACTGTGCCAGGGTTCAGCGCGAGGGCGCGCCGACCGCAGCCGGGGCGGCCGCGCTCCCCATCACTTCCACGGCAGGGTTCCGGCCAAGTGGATGCTTGCGGCGGCAGCCGGGCATGGTGTATTTGTGCCGGCGGGACCCGGCCCTCCCAACCACAGCGGCCGCGCTCCCTGTTCGATTGGTTGCCGACGTGGCGGAATTGGCAGACGCGCTAGACTCAAAATCTGGTACTCTCACGAGTGTGTGGGTTCGACCCCCTCCGTCGGCACCACCAAGACGAACTTCTTCGAGGCATTCCCTGCAGTCCCTGATGTGAGCCCCGGCACGCGCTCCAACGCAGAGGGACAGGGGCGCGGGTTTCCGGAAGGAACGAGGTCCGGGTTACCAGCTCGCAGGGGCGTTGGCCGCGCGAACGGGCAATCGTTGCCGTTTCCAACTTGCCAGCGGCAGCCGGCATGGGGCATCGTTTGCCCCACACTCCCGAGCTGATCGCGCAACGGCCCGTCGTACCTATGAAACGAATCCCTCTCCTGTTCCTGGGCCTGGTGAGCTTCATCCCGCAAACTCGGGCTGTGGACAGCGTGGTGGTGTTCAACGAGCTCCACTATCACCCCGTCACCAACGAGGCTGCGTCGGAATGGGTCGAGCTGCACAACCAGATGGCCATCGACATCGACCTGTCCGCCTGGGAAATCACCGGAGACATCCGCTACAGGTTTAGCGAGGGCACGATCATTCCAGGTGGCGGCCACCTGGTGATCGCCGGCGATCCGGTTGCGTTGACCGCACACACGGGCATCACCAACCTGGTCGGTCCCTTCACCGGGCGGCTGAACAATGGGGGAGGCACGGTGCGTCTGCGGGATCGTAACGGCCGTCTCATGGACGAACTGGACTACCGCGACGGTGGCAAGTGGCCGGTGGCGGCCGACGGCTCGGGGGCAACGCTGGCCAAGCGGGATCCGAACCTGCCCAGCGGCCCGCCGGAGAACTGGACCTCAAGCGTACGCGTGGGGGGAACGCCGGGGGCGCGCAATTTTCCCGCCGATACGGCGCAGCAACGACTCCTGATTCCCTTCGATGCGCTGTGGCGTTTCGAGGCCTCGGGCGCCGATCTCGGCACGCACTGGCGCATGCCCGGCTTTGACGACAGTTCCTGGCGCGGGAAGAACAACGCCACGCTCGTTTCCTACTGGCCGTTTGATGGCAACGCGAATGCCACGCGCGGAGCGAACGGAACGCTGGTTGGCGCAGTGGCGGCTGCGGCGGATCGCAACGGGGCGGCCGGGGGAGCGCTGGCTTTCAACGGATCCCTCTCCCAGAATGTCCAGGTGGCCGGCGGAGGGGGGCTCAATGCCGCCGCCGCCGGCACGATCAGCCTGTGGGTAAAGTGGGTGGGCAACCAGGACGCCGACTGCTGCGGCACGTTCGGAGCCGTGCTGGCACGGCAGGCCAACGGCGTCTTTTCGGACAACGTCCTCGCCCTGAACGCCGCCTCGCCCACCACCGCGCGGGTGGTCTGGAAACAATCGGGCGCGGGCGCAATCCTGCTCACAGGCACGGCTCCCGTGGGCACGAACTGGCATCACATCGCCGTCACCTTCAGCCCCGCTGGCAGCACACTCTTTATCGACGGCGTGGCCCAGGCCACGGCCGTGGGGCCTGCCTTGAACAACAGTCCCGGCACGCCGCTTTCCATCGGCGCGTGGATCGGCGACGGCGGCGGCTTCTCGAGCTCGTTCATCGACGACGTGGCCATCTGGGATCAACCGTTGAGCGCCGCGCAAATCGCCCAGCTTGCGGCGCAAACCGTGACTCCGCTGGCCTTCGGCTCACCGGAAAGCGCCGTCTATTTCGCCGGCGACGGGCGGATGATCACTGAAGATGGTCTGCGTCGCACCCTGCTGCCGCTGGGCCCCGCGACGTATTACTTTCGCCATACGTTCCAGTTCGCGGATGACCCGGCCAGGACCCAACTCAAGCTGGACCTGGCCGTGGATGACGGCGCGGTGTTTTATTTGAACGGCGTCGAAGTGCATCGCCACAACATGCCCCGGGGGGAGATTGGTTACGCGACTCCCGCGGCGTCTGCCGTTGGCGCGGCGCCGTTGCTCAATGGGATCGCATTGCCGGCCTCCGCGCTGGTGAGCGGCACCAATTTGCTCGCCGTGGAAGTGCATCAGGCCGTTGCCGGGGACACAGGCATGGTCTTCGGCGCCGGCCTGGCGGCGACAGTTACCCCGCCACCGCAAGGGCCGGGACCGGAGGCGTTCGAGAGCGGAAATCTGGTATTCAACGAGATCAGCGCGGCCGGGGCGACGACCTTCCAAATGGAGCTGATCAATCGCGGCCCGGAAACCGTTGACGCCGGTGGCTACATCCTTCGGCGCACCGGGACTTCCCCGGATGCGGAAGTCGCACTCCCGGCCGTCGCGGTAGAGGCCGGCGGGTTTGTCGTGCTGGACGCGGCGGCCATCGGCTTCGAACCGGCGCGGGGCGACAAGCTGTTCTTGTTGCGCCCGGGCGGGGCCGCCGTCGCCGACGCGCTGGAAGTCCACGCCCGCCCGCGGGCCCGCTGGCCGGATGGCACCGGGGAGTTTCTGACGCCGGACGTCGTTACGCCGGGAGCCAGCAATCACTTCGAGTTTCACGACCAGGTGGTGATCCATGAAATCATGTATCATCCCCCGCCGCTCCAGCCCGAGGCGGCGACCTTCTCACCCACCAATACGCTGGTGATGCTGACCAACACCTGGCGCTACCGGGCAGACGGGGTGGATCTCGGTGCCGCATGGTCGGCCCCGGATTTCGACGACAGCGAGTGGAACGCCGCTCCGGCGATGTTCTTCGCGCCCATTTCGACCGTCAATTATCCGGTGCCCAAGAACACGTTCGTGCCGGTGACCAACAGCGCCGGCACGCGGATCATCACCTTCTACTTCCGCACCGAATTCATCTTCTCCGGCGACACCAACAACCTGAGACTCGGGTTGAACGGTGTCATCGACGACGGCGCGGTGTTCTACCTGAACGGAGTGGAGGTGCTGCGCTACAACATGCCGGCAACCCCCGTGGCTTACAACACACTGGCCAGCACCAACGTCAACCTGCCCGGTTTCACCGGCATGCTGGCCATTCCAGCGAGCAGCCTCCGGCCGGGACTGAACACGCTCGCCGCCGAGCTCCATCAGGTGAGCGCGGCCAGTTCGGACGTGAATTTCGCCGCCGAACTTGCGGCGTGGACCGAATTGACGCCGGACCTGCCCTTCCGCCGGTCGCGGGAGGAGTGGATCGAGCTGTTCAACCGCGGCAGCAACGCGGCGAGCCTGGCGGGCTGGCGCCTGGACGAGGGGATTGATTTCCACTTCGGGACAAATGATTCGATCCCGCCCGGCGGCTACCTGGTTGTGGCGAAGGATCCGGCGGCATTGCGGGCGAAGTTTCCCGGCATCGCGGTGGTCGGCCCCTACGACAACGGCCTGTCGCACTCCGGCGAGCGCCTCGTCTTGCGGGATGCCGCCGATAATCCGGCCGACATCGTGCACTATTACGACGACGGTCGCTGGCCGGAGGCCGCCGACGCCGGAGGCGCGAGCCTGGAATTGCGCGACCCGCGCGCGGACAACAACGCCGGGGAAGCGTGGGCGGCAAGCGACGAAAGCGGCCGGTCGGCGTGGCGCACTTACAGTTACCGCGGCCTGGCAGCGCCCAGCGCCGTGGGACCGGACGGGCAGTGGAACGAGTTTGTTCTCGGCCTGCTCGATCGGGGCGTGGTGTTGCTCGACGACGTCGCCGTCATCGAGGCGCCGGCCACGACCGCGACGAACCTGATCCAGAACGGAACGTTCGAAACGGGCACCAACAAATGGCGCTTCATCGGCAATCATCACGGCGAAGTCATCGATGATCCGGATCAGCCGGGCAACAAGGTGCTCAGGCTCACCGCCACCGGGAGCACCGAACACATGAGCAATCATGGCGAGACGACGCTGGCCGGCAACCGGGCCGTGGTGAACGGGCGCGAGTATCTCATCACCTTCCGCGCACGCTGGGTGAGCGGATCGCGCCAGTTGCACACCCGGCTTTACTTCAACCGGCTTGCCCGCACCACGCTGCTGGACGCGCCGGACCGACACGGCACCCCCGGTGCGCCGAACACCGCCTTCGCGCCCAACATCGGTCCCACCTATGCCGGCCTGCGCCATGATCCGCCCGTTCCTCTGCCCTTTTCGCCGGTCACCGTTTCGGTGCGAGCCGCCGATCCAGACGGCCTGGCGGGTCTGACCCTGCGATGGAACGTGAACGGCGGTAGTTGGAGCAGCCTGCCCATGACCGCCGCCGCGCCGGACCCTTCCGGCGCCGTGGAGTATTCCGCCAGCCTGCCCGGCAAGGCCGCCGGCACAGTGGTCCAGTTCTACGTCGAAGGCGCGGATGCGTTGGGAGCGACTTCGTGGTTCCCGGCCGCCGGCCCGGCTTCCCGCGCGCTCTACAAGGTCAATGACGGCCTCGCCGCGACCAACGGCCTGCACAATGTCCGGCTGGTGACGATCACCGCCGACGCCGACCAGTTGCACCGCCAGGTGAACCTGATGAGCAACGAGCGCATCGGATGCACCATGATCTACGACGAGCGGGCGATTTTCTATGACGTGGGGCTGCGCCTCAAAGGCAGCGAGCACAGCCGTACCACCACCCCGCGCCTGGGGTTCAACCTCTCGTTCGCTTCGGAGCAACGGTTCCGCGGCGTGCATGACACCGTGGCCATCGACCGCTCGGAGAGCACCGGCTTCGGCCAGCGCGAGATGCTCATCCATCAAACACTCAATCACGCCGGCGGCGTGCCCACCAAATATCATGACCTGATCCAGGTGATGGCGCCGCGTCTGGACCATACCGGCTCGGCCGAACTGCAACTGGCCCGTTACACGGACGTGTTTCTGGACGACCAATACGAGAACGGCAGCGACGGCACGGTGTTCGAGTATGAACTGGTTTATCAGTTGAATCCTCCCACCGACAACGGCACGCCCGAGGGCAACAAGATTCCCAACCCCGATTCCGTGGTGGGCACGGCCCTCCGCAATCTCGGCGATAACAAGGAGTCCTATCGCTGGACGATGTTGATCAAGAACAACGAGGACAAGGACGACTACACCCGCATCATGCAGTTCTGCAAGGCGATGGAGCTGACCGGCACCAATTTCATCGCGCAGATCACCAACATCATCGACGTGGAGGCGTGGCTGCGTGGCACGGCCGTCAACGCCCTCTCCGGCGCCGGCGATTCCTACGGCGGCGACGGCGCGCAGCACAACGTCCAATTCTACGTTCGGCCCGAGGACGGCCGCGTGATCTACTTCCCGCACGATGTGGACGCCTTCTTTGACGCGAACCGTCCCATCGTGCCGAACAGCGACCTGGCGAAGCTGCTGGCCGTGCCGGCCTTCGCCCGGGCCTACTACGGGCACGTGCAGGACATCATCGCCACCACTTACAACCCCACCTACCTTGGACGATGGGCGGCGCACTTTGGCCGGCTGCTGCCCGGGCAACCCTTCGCCAGCCATCTGGCGTTCATCGCCCAGCGCGTCAACGTCGTGAACGGACAGGTCAACGCCGCCATTCCCAACGTCGCCTTCTCCATCACCAGCAGCGGCGGCAACAACTTCACCGTGTCCAACAACGTCGTCACGCTCACGGGCAACGCCCCGCTCGCCGTCAAGGAAATCGAGGTCAACGGCGTGCGCTACCCCGTCACGTGGACGGCCAACACCGCCTGGTCCCTGCGCCTGCCGCTCTACAACGGACCCAATCCCCTGGCCGTGCAAGGACTCGATCGTTACGGCGTGCGCCTGACCAACGCCGTGGACTCGATCATCGTGACCAACCACAGCGGCGGCGCCCCCCTGCCCGTGCTGATCAACGAGTGGATGGCCGACAACGCCGGGCCGGACGGTTACGCGGACCCGCTCGACGGCCTGTTCCAGGACTGGATCGAGCTGTTCAACCCAAACACCAACGCCGTCAACCTGGCAGGCTTTCGCCTCACAGACTCGCTCGCGTCGCCGGCCAAATGGACGGTGCCCCTCGGCACCGTCATTGCGCCGGGCGGGTTCCTGCTGGTCTGGGCCGACAACCAGCCCGAGCAGAACGCCGCCTATGCCACCAATGGTCAGCTTCACGCCAGCTTCCAACTGAACAACAACGGCGAAGCGATCGCCCTCCTGACACCGGAGGGCGTGGCGCAGCACGTCGTGGTCTTTGGGCCCCAGTTCCAGAATGTCAGCGGCGGGTTGTTCCCGGACGGCGCCACCAACACGGTCTATTTCATGACCAACTTCACGCCTCTGGCCAACAACACGCTGGCGAAACGGCTCCGTGTCACCGACGTGGCGTTTGAGGCGGGAACGGTGACCCTGACCTGGGACGCGATCCCGGGCCGGAATTATCGGATCGAGTTCAAGGATG
>DATLZF010000325.1:0-3769 GCA_035574135.1 Candidatus Methylomirabilota bacterium | reverse complement strand
CCGGCTGGAAACCACCGGTACCATCTGGATGGGCCTTACCTTGGTGTGCGCGCGCTGTCACACGCACAAGTACGATCCCATCACGCAGAAGGAGTACTACGGTCTCTACGCCTTTTTCAACAACCTCAACGAGTCCGTGATGGACGGGAACAAGCCGAACCCGGATCCCTTCATCAAGGTGCCGTCGCCGGCCCAGACGAAGCGGCTGGAGGAACTGGAGAAACTGATTGCCAAGGGTGACAGCGATCTGGCCGCACCCCGGCCCGAATTGGACGCAAAACAACCCGCGTGGGAGGCGAAATGGCGCCAACGCCTGAGCGAGGGCTGGACGGTATTGGCCCCGGAGAGCGTCAGTTCGACCAACGGCTCCACCTTCAAGGTGCTGGACGACCGTTCCGTGCTCGTGGCCGGGGAGAACCCGGGCAAGGACGTGCATGAGGTCGTTTTCAGGCCCGGGCCGGGGCCGCTCGGCGCGCTGCGACTTGAGGCCATTCCGGATTCCTCGTTGCCGCGACAGAGCGCTTCGCGGGCGGATGACGGCGGATTCCGGCTGTCGGAGTTCGAGGCGGAGTGGATCCCCGAGGGCAAGGACGGCAAACCGGGCGATCCGAAGAAGATCAAGTTTGCCAGCGCGCTGGCGGATTCGAGCCGCAGCGGCAACGAGCCCGGCCTGGCGATCGACGAGAAGCCCGAGACCGGCTGGCAGGCAGACCCGACAGCCATCACCGAACCGCACGCCTTGCTGCTGCTGCCGGCCAGCGCACCCACGATGTCGAGCAACGCCACGTTGCGCGTGCGCCTGCGCTACGAGGCGTCGGTCAACCGTCGCGCCATCGGTCGCTTCCGCCTCGCGGTGGCGCAGGCGCCCTCGCTGGTCGAACTGCTGGTGCCGCCGAAGATCGAGCCGTGGCAGGTGCTCGGGCCGCTGAAGAAAGAGAGCCTGGCGGAGGGGTTGAATCACGATTACGGCCCGGAAAAAGAGTTCCTCGAGGGGCGGCTCGACCTGAAAAAGACCTACGAGGGCGTGCGGGAAGAAGCCAAGTGGCGAGCCAAACCCGACTACGAGGACGGGAAAGCCAACACGCTCGTGCAGTATTTGCACGGCGTGAACGGAGTTTACTATCTCTACCGGACCGTGCACGCCTCCAGCCCTCGCAGCCTCGTGGCCAGCCTCCGGGCGGACGAGGTGTTCAAACTGTGGTTGAACGACCAGTTGGTGTTCGAGCGGAAGGAGAAAGCGCCCGAGGCCGCCCGCCTCCATCTCCACCTCAAGGCCGGTGAGAACCGCCTCCTGCTGAAGATCGTCAACCACGAGGGCGAATCGGCCTTCAGCTTCCGGCCGGAGTGGAACGACGCCGAGACCATTCCGCCCGACCTCGCCGCTTTGTTTGCCGCCACGGGCAAGTTCACCCCCGAGCAGCAAAAGAAGGTGACGACCTACTTCCGCCGGGTGCATTCGCCCGAATACGACACCCTGCTAACCACCGTCGCGAAATGGCGAGACGAACAGGCGGAAATCGAAAAGGCGATCCCCACCACGATGGTGGCCCGGGAGATGGACAAACCCCGCGACACCATGCTGCTGGTTCGCGGCGAGTACGACAAACCGGGCGAAAAAGTGGCCCCCGGCGTCCCCAGCCTGCTGCCGCCGTTCCCAAAGGACGCCCCGACCAACCGCCTTGGCCTGGCCAAGTGGCTGCTTGACCCTTCGCATCCGCTCACGGCGCGGGTCACGGTGAATCGGTTCTGGCAACAGTTCTTCGGCGTGGGCATCGTCAAGACGGCCGAGGACTTCGGCGTACAAAGCGAGCCCCCCTCGCACCGGGAACTGATCGACTGGCTGGCCATGGAGTTCATGGCCCCGGAGGCGAAAGGGCCGTCACCGGGGAAGAAGGTTGCGTCGGACGAGGGCGCTGCCGCGCCTTCCTGCGATCATGCCACCCGGCAGCCCTGCAGCCTGTGCGCCCCGGTGCCGTGGGACGTGAAGCGCCTGCTGCGCCTGATCGTCACTTCGGCCACCTACCGGCAGTCCTCGGCCGCGCCGGCGGCGTTGCTGGCCCGTGACCCGGAGAACCGCCTGCTGGCCCGCGGCCCGCGCTTCCGTGTCGATGGCGAGGTGCTGCGGGACACGGCCCTGGCAATCAGCGGGCTGTTGGTGGACAAGCGGGGCGGTCGCAGCGTCAAACCCTACGAGCCGCCCGGTCTGTGGGAGGCCGTCTCGTTCAACAACTCGCAGAAATACGTCATGGACTCCGGCGAATCGCTCTACCGACGCAGTCTTTACACCTACTGGAAACGGCAGAGCCCCCCGCCGAACATGCTGATATTCGACGCGCCCACGCGGGAGTATTGTGTGGTGCGCCGGCCACGCACGAACACGCCGTTGCAGGCGCTCACCTTGCTCAACGACCTGCAGTTCGTCGAAGTCTCCCGCGCCTTCGCCCAGCGCATGATGACCCAGGGCGGCCGCAGTGCCGCCGACCGCATCCGTTACGGGTTCCAACTGGCCACCGGCCGCAAGCCGTCGTCGTCGGAGGTCAGGGTGCTGGAGGACACCTGGAAGATGCAGTGGGAAGATTATCGCAAGGACGCCGAGGCAGCCGCCAAGCTGTTGGCGGTGGGTGCCTTCAAGCACGACCCGGCTCTCGACCCAAGCGAACTGGCGGCTTGGACCACCGTGGCCAGCATGATCCTGAACCTGGATGAGACCGTGACCAAGAACTGAAGCATCAGGTGGCATCGTCACATGAATGACAACGGGACCAGTCAAACTCAGCGCCACCGGAGGCCGCCCTTGCCACCTCGAAGCTGTTATAACCATTGCCTCGTATGAACCCTCTTCGCGAATCCGCACTTCTGATCAACCGTCGCCATTTCTTCGGCCGCACGGCCACGGGCATTGGCGTGGCGGCGCTGGGCTCCTTGTTGAACCCCTCGGTGCTGAAGGCGATCGGCGGCGGGGAAACACCCGCCTACCCGCTGCGCAAAACGCATCTACCCCCGCGCGCCAAGCGGGTCATCTACCTCTTCATGGCCGGCGGACCGGCGCAGATGGATCTGCTCGACTACAAGCCCGCGCTGGAAAAATTCCATGAACAGGAGCTGCCGGCCTCCGTCCGAATGGGCCAGCGCATCACCACCATGACCTCCGGCCAGAAATCGCTGCCCGTGGTCAAGTCGCTGTTCAAGTTCCAGCAACACGGCCAGAGCGGCATGTGGGCCAGCGAACTCCTCCCGCACATCGCCAGCGTGGCCGACGACCTGTGCGTGATCAAGACGGTGAACACCGAGGCCATCAACCACGACCCGGCCATTACCTACATCCAGACCGGATTCCAACAGCCGGGGCGGCCGTGCTTCGGCTCGTGGCTCAGCTACGGCCTCGGCAGCGCCAACGAAAACCTTCCCGCGTTCATCGTGATGATTTCGAGCGGCAAGGAGAGCGACCAGCCGCTCTACACCCGCCTGTGGGGCTCGGGGTTCCTGCCCAGCGAACACCAGGGCGTGCAGTTCCGGGGCACCGGCGATCCGGTCCTGTTCCTCTCCAATCCGCCCGGAGTCAGCGCCACGGTGCGCCGGCGGATGCTCGACGGCATGGCGAAGCTCAACGCCAAGCAATACGAGGTCTTTGCCGATCCGGAAATCAATACGCGCATCGCCCAGTATGAAATGGCCTACCGGATGCAGACGTCTGTGCCCGAACTGGTGGACATCACGAACGAACCCGCGCACGTACTCGACCTCTACGGCCCCGATGTGCACAAGCCCG